>NZ_JAHCZD010000070.1:0-511 GCF_018501175.1 Campylobacter sp. 2018MI10
GCTAAGCGCTCATGCAAACGCATCTATGAACAATAGATCAATTGACAGTTCTTTAAATAAGTTAAACTCAGGTTTTAGAATTAACTCTGCTGCTGATGATGCTTCAGGTATGGCAATTGCTGATAGCTTAAGATCTCAAGCAAGTTCTCTTGGTCAAGCTATTATGAATGCTAATGATGCTATTGGTATAATTCAGACAGCTGATAAGGCTATGGATGAGCAAATAAAAATACTTGATACAATTAAGAATAAAGCTATTCAATCAGCTCAAGATGGTCAAACAACTGAAACAAGACGCTCACTTCAAGCTGATATTTCTAGACTTATGGAAGAATTAGACAATATTGGTAATACTACATCATTCAATGGTCAAAAGCTTCTAAGTGGAACGTTTTCAAACAAAGAATTTCAAATTGGTGCATATTCAAATGAGACAGTTAAGGCTAGTATTGGGGCAACTACAAGTGATAAGATTGGGTTAACTAGGTTTGAGACTGGGCATAATGTGAGA
>NZ_JAHCZD010000071.1:0-509 GCF_018501175.1 Campylobacter sp. 2018MI10
AAAATGTATCTATTGGGCTGGTGGTAATCCAATGCACCATCATCAAGATAGAAATAGACAAATAAAAGCATTTGCTAAGGTTGATAGCTTTATAGTTCAAGATTGTTTTTGGACTGCTAGTGCAAGACATGCTGATTTAGTTCTACCGGCTACTACTGAAATAGAAAGAAATGATATAACTAAAGCAAATACTAACAGATATATATTTGCAATTAAACAAGCCATACAACCACTTTACAATGCGAAAAATGACTATGATATTTGTTGTGGTATATTAAAACATTTTGGAGATAACGCATTAAATGCCTTTACAGAAGGTCGCGATATGATGGGTTGGGTGCAATATTTTTATAATGAAGCTCGCGATAAAGCAAGTGCTACAGGCCTATCAATGCCAACCTTTGATGAGTTCTGGGCTAAAGGCTATGTAGAATTTAAAGCTCCTGAAGAAGCTAAGAATTTCGTAAAAATGAAAGATTTTAGAGATGACCCAATTACTAATAGATTAG
>NZ_JAHCZD010000072.1:0-509 GCF_018501175.1 Campylobacter sp. 2018MI10
CTAATCTATTAGTAATTGGGTCATCTCTAAAATCTTTCATTTTTACGAAATTCTTAGCTTCTTCAGGAGCTTTAAATTCTACATAGCCTTTAGCCCAGAACTCATCAAAGGTTGGCATTGATAGGCCACTTGCTGCTGCTTTTTCTCTTGATTGTTCATAAAAGTATTTAATCCATTCATTTGCAGTTTTACCCTCTGTAAAAGCTTGGTATTTTTCTTCACCAAAATGCTTAATAATTCCACAAAAAATATCATAATCATTTCTTGAGTTATACATAGGCTTTATACATTCTTTCATAGCGAAGATATATTTGTTTGTATGTGCTTTAGTTATATCATTTCTTTCTATTTCAGTAGTAGCCGGTAGAACTAAATCAGCATATCTTGCACTAGCAGTCCAAAAACAATCTTGAACTATAAAGCTATCAACCTTAGCAAATGCTTTTATTTGTCTATTTCTATCTTGATGATGGTGCATTGGATTACCACCAGCCCAATAGATACATTTT
>NZ_JAHCZD010000073.1:0-490 GCF_018501175.1 Campylobacter sp. 2018MI10
GATATAATCAAAGCTCATTTTTTAAGAAAGGACAAAAGATGTTAGAAGGTATCGTTAGAGATAGTATCTGTAGAAAAACTTCTAAAACTTTAAAAAGAGATGGTTATCCAATCGTAAACATATATGGAAAAGGATTAGAAATCAGCAATGCCGCTTTTAAAGTAAATGAGTTTATTAAGGAAGTTCGTAAATAAACTACTTTAATTGTTGATGTAAAAGTAGGTTCTCAATCTTTAAGCGTTGTAGTTGTGGATTATCAAAAAGATCCTGTAACTGCAGAACTTAAACATGTGGATTTAAAAGTTGCACAAAAAGGTGTGATTTCTAAATACATGGTTACAGTTAAAATCACAGGAACAGCTATAGGTCTTAAAAATAAAGGTGTTTTAATCCAATCAAAAAGAAGATTAAAAGTAAAATGTGCAGCTGAAAATTTGCCAAATTTCTTCGAACTTGATGTAAGTAAACTTGATGTGGGTGATGCTTTACT
>NZ_JAHCZD010000074.1:0-489 GCF_018501175.1 Campylobacter sp. 2018MI10
TGAGTATAGTAAGGGAAAGGAATTTGCACCTAAAGGAAAAGAATTACGAAAGTAATGTGAGTATTGGAAGAGTTTAAGAAGTGATGAACGAGCAAAATATGATGCGAGTATTACTCTAGATGTAAGCAAGATAAAACCACAAATTAGCTATGGAACAAATCCTTCGCAAGTGATTGGCATAGATGAAAAAATTCCAAAAATAAGTGATTTTAAAAATCAAAGAGAGCAAAAATCTTTACTTGATACTTTATCTTATGTAAATTTAGAGCAAGATCAAGTTATAGAAGGGGTAAAAATCGACATTGTATTTATAGGATCTTGCACAAATGGGCGTTTAGAAGATCTTAAAATAGCTGCTGATATCTTAAAAGGGCGCAAAATTCATAAAAATGTTAAAGCTTTAATCGTGCCTGGTTCAATGCAAGTAAGAAAAGAAGCTGAAAATTTAGGACTTGATAAGATTTTTATCGAGGCAGGGTGTGAGTGGAG
>NZ_JAHCZD010000075.1:0-475 GCF_018501175.1 Campylobacter sp. 2018MI10
CGCTCTGCACTACTCTCCTCCTTGCAAGCTTTGCAGGACATGCCAAAGAGGTCAAAATTGGCATGGCGATTGATGACCTGCGTCTGGAACGCTGGCAAAAAGATCGCGATATTTTTGTTAAAAAAGCGGAATCACTTGGCGCAAGTGTGTTTGTGCAGTCTGCAAATGGCAACGAAGAAACGCAGATGTCGCAAATTGAGAATATGATTAACCGTGGCGTTGATGTACTGGTCATTATCCCTTATAACGGCCAGGTATTAAGCAACGTCGTGAAAGAAGCGAAACAAGAAGGGATAAAAGTCCTGGCCTATGACCGCATGATTAATAATGCGGACATTGATTATTATATTTCGTTCGACAATGAAAAAGTGGGTGAACTGCAGGCCAAAAGTCTGGTTGATAAAGTGCCGCAGGGCAATTATTTCCTGATGGGCGGCTCGCCGGTGGATAACAACGCCAAACTGTTCCGCGAAGG
>NZ_JAHCZD010000076.1:0-472 GCF_018501175.1 Campylobacter sp. 2018MI10
TGATAATGCTATCATTTTCATGAAGTTCATCAGCAAGTATCATATCGCTTAATTTATCTTCTATAAGATCATAAATAGCTCTTCTTAAAGGTCTAGCACCAAAATCAGGGTCAAAACCATCTTTAGCGATTAAAAGGGCTGCATTTTCGCTTAAACTTGCTTTTATTCCCTTGTTTTCTAAGCTCATTTGTAAATCTTTAAATAAAAGCTTGACTATTTCATAAGCTTCATCTTTTCCAAGTGGATTAAAGGTGATAATATCATCTAAACGGTTTAAAAACTCAGGTTTAAAGAAATTTTTTAACTCATTTTTTACCGCATCTTCTTGTTCTTTTCCACTTAAATTCATAATGGCACTTGAGGCGATATTAGAAGTTAGAATGATAATGGTATTTTTAAAATCCACTGTTACACCTTTGCTATCGGTTGCTCTACCATCATCTAAAATCCCTAAAAGCACATTAAATACATC
>NZ_JAHCZD010000077.1:0-468 GCF_018501175.1 Campylobacter sp. 2018MI10
GTGCGAGGCCGGGGAGGAGCAGGCGTGTCTCAACGGGCCGGTCGGTACTTACAACGCCCATGATGTCGACGGCAGTATCACCCAGGGCGGCTACTCTCAGAAAATCGTCGTCAACGAGAGGTTTGTTTGCCGCATCCCCGATTCCCTGGACTTCGTAGAGGCAGCTCCGCTGCTGTGCGACGGCATCACCACCTATTCGCCGATCGCCCAGTGGAACGTCGGACCTGGCCAGAAGGTAGCCGTGCTGGGGCTCGGCGGACTGGGCCATATGGGGGTCCAGATTGCCGCTGCTAAAGGAGCGGATGTTACGGTGCTCTCACGTAGCCTGCGCAAGGAGAGATTCGCCGAAAAGCTCGGGGCCACGCGGACCCTTGCTACCAGCGACGACAACTTCTTCCGTGATCACCGGGGAGAGTTCGATTTCATACTCAACACCATTAGTGCTCTGATTGACGTGTCGGCTTACCT
>NZ_JAHCZD010000078.1:0-468 GCF_018501175.1 Campylobacter sp. 2018MI10
AAACTGAAGCCATTGCAAGGATAGGCGATAGCTTTTCAAAAATGAGAAAGGTTGCAAGATTAGAAGATCCAAGTAGCTATCGTTTAAATGTTGCTAAAAAAGTGGTTGAAATTATCATAAGTCATTTAAAAAATGATAAAGATTGCGTAGCAAAACTTGTATCACTTTTAGAAAGTGGAGTGATAGAAAAAGAAATTTTAGCAATGGATATTTAATGCTTTTTTCCAAAGAAGAACTCGATGAGTTTTTAATCTCAAACGAACAAAAGCACGAAAACACTCCAAATGAACTAAAAGGTGCTATGCAAAGAAAAGACTTTTTAGAATGGATGGATGAGCTAAAAAATGAATTAAAAACTCAATTTTTGCATGAAAGCCATTTAGATCCTACTTTAAAAGAAGAAAGAATTAAAAGAGCGAGTGTGGATTTTGATTATTTTGCAAGAACTTATTTGCCGCATTATTTTAC
>NZ_JAHCZD010000007.1:0-103183 GCF_018501175.1 Campylobacter sp. 2018MI10
TATATGTAATAAGAAAGAGATTAAGTATAACTACCTTTAACAAGCTTATGAAATTGTTTTATATTACTTGCTTGTGACTCTTAACATTGATAAATAAAATAACACTAGGTTAGAAACTATATATAAAAATAGAATTAAATTAAATAAAACCTAGAAAGAACATTTAGCTTAAATGCTCTGTTTAAGTTTTGATTTGTGAAATAAAGCTCGTATTCTATCTCTTTAAGCTTAAATTATTCTTAAAGTTTGAAAATTTTTTTTAAAAAAATTAAGAATTTAAAAAAGCATTCTAAATTCTTAATTTTAAATTCTACTAGCGGTATTTAATTTATAAATACTCTGCTAGAAATACCCCCCCCCTATCTCGTGTAACATAGAGCGAACGCAATTTCTACCATCTTCTTTTGCTTTATATAAATAAGCATCAGCAGCTTTTAATACTGATTCAAAATCTCTATTATCAGCATTTCTACAAGCTACACCAATACTTGTGCTACCTTTCCAAATCACTTTTTTATGTTCGTCTAATACTTCTATACCATTTACTACTGCGTGTAAAGCATTTGCAATTGCCACTGCTTCATCTAAAGAATATTTTTGTAATATTACTAAAAATTCATCACCACCTAAACGGCAAAAGTGTATGCTATCTCTATCGTTATACTTATACTTATTACATAATTCATTAGTATCAAAAAAATATTTAACAGCATTTGAAAATTGTTTTAAAACCAAATCTCCTGCATGGTGTCCATAAGTATCATTAACTTCTTTAAACTTATCTAAATCTAATTGAATAATAGCACAGGTTGGGTCTTGATATTCATTCCATATATTATTTAATACAAACATAGCCTGTCGTCTATTAAACAATCCTGTTAATTCATCTGTAATTGATTTTTTCTTATTTTCTTGAATTTGTTCTTGCAGTTGTTTTTCTTTTTTGTTAAGACTTGATTTAATATCTGCTTCAATTTCTAATAATTTCTCGTTTCTAATCTCATAAATTTTTAAAAGATTTGATAAGGTAATAGTTAGAATTTCTATATTTTTATCCATCTTTTCATTTATCATCTCAAATGCTCTTTGAGGACTATTACCAGCTTCTATAAATTTAATTTGTTTAGCTATTTTATAATCTTCTCCAACTATATGAAAAATCAGCCAATTTTTAACAAAATAAGCCAAGTTAATTGCAAGTTCTTTTTGATATACCATATCATCTTCACTATTTTGCTTTAACACTGCATCTCTCATCTTACCTAATTGTGATATACACTGCGAGTGAATATCTCTGTGGGTTTCTACATATTTTGTATATATAGCCATACTTTTCATATAATCTTCTTCATTTTTAAAATGCCAAGCAATATGACTTAAAACCACTTGAAATACAGATTCAAATTCTTTATAACCACTATTAGCTGCTTCAAATACTTGCTCTATTAATTCAAAGAACATTTTATGTTCTTCATCAACCACATCAATACCTATTTCTAATTCAGGCCCCCAGCCTTTTATATATTCTTGAATTGTTGCTTTTTTACTTTCACTACTCATATATTACTCTATTTCTTCCTGAATTTTTTGCTTTATATAACTTAGCATCAGCGTTTTTAAAGGCTTTTATTTTATCATCTTCTACCATTTCAACTCCAATACTAATAGTAACTTTTATAATTTTTTCATTAAATTTAAATATTTCTTTTTCTATATTTTCTCTTATATTATCTAATTTTGTTACACAATTTTTAAAGTCTTGATTTTTATATACGATTACAAATTCTTCTCCGCCAAATCTATAAACTTTATCTACATTAGCTTTTAATATCTTAGCTACATTTTTTAATATAAAATCACCAGCATCATGACCATAAGTATCATTAACTTTTTTAAAAAAATCTATATCACATACTGCTATTACATCATTAGTAATAAGCCTAGTTCTATCATAAGCTCTTCTATTTAAAACTTGAGTTAAAGCATCAAAAAATGCTAATTTATACCCTTCAAGAAATATAGAGATTAAAAATATTAAAGAAGCAAATTCAAAAAACCCAACATCTGTTTTTTCAAGAGTTTTAAAAAACATAAATTCAAAATAAGCTCCAATATACGCAAAAATTAATGTTTTTTCAAAAAATATAAAAAATCTTAATATCAATAAATACACTAAAAATACTAGAAAAAACACTAAGCCTAAATCAGTGATAAAAGAATTTGAAAATAAAAATTTATTAGTAGAATTTAATGCAAAGCTAGTATTTTGAGATAAAAATATACCTAATACTATGTATAAAATAAAAACAAAACTAATAGGTAATAAGCATTTTATAGTATCATACTCTTTTTTTAAAGATACTAAAAGCGCAAAAGCAAAAGGCATAAACAAACTTACATAAATATGGGTTTGATAATTTGCTGAAAATAAATAAATCATTTTAGAACTTATTAATAAAATACATACCGATATTATGTTGTATTTTTTAAAGTAAAGTGCAATAATAAGTGCTAATATCTCTAAAATAAAAGTAGCACTAGGCAAAGAAATTATTAATTCACTTAAAAATGAGTTCATTGATTGTAGAGCCTTTTGTAAATTTTAAAGAAACGATTATATAAAAAAAGGATAAAAAATGGTAGAAATCAAATCTCTTACTATGAGATACCCTACGGGATTATTATTTGAAAATGTAAATTTAAGCTTAAAAAGAGGCGAAAAATATGGACTTATCGGTGCAAACGGGGCTGGAAAATCAACATTTTTAAAAATTATAGCAGGAGAACTTGAAGCAACTAGCGGAGAAGTTAGTTTTGAAAATGGCGTAAGATACGGCGTGTTAGAGCAAAATCAATTTGCGTATGAAGAATTTAGTTTAAAAGATGCAGTTTTATATGGAAACAAAAGACTTTATAATGCAGTAAAAGAAAAAGAAAATATATATGCAACTTGCACGGATTATACCGATGAAATAAATAATCGCTTAAGTGAACTTGAAATGATTTGTGCAGAAGAAGACCCAAATTATGAATACGATACTAGATGTGAAAAAATATTAAGCTCTTTAAATCTTCATAATTATGATGAACTTATGAAAAATGTTCAAACAAGTGATAAATTTAAAGTTCTAATCGCACAGGTATTATTTGCTAAACCTGATGTGTTATTTTTAGATGAGCCTACGAATAACCTTGATTTAGACGCTATTAATTGGCTAGAAAATGAACTAAAACGCCACGATGGAACAATGGTTGTAATTTCTCACGATAGATTTTTCTTAAATAGTATTTGCACAAGAATGCTTGATGTAGATTTCAAACAAATTCGTGAATTTGCAGGAAATTACGATGATTGGTATATGCAAAGCACACTTATTAAAAGACAAAAAGAAGCAAGTCTTGCTAAGAATTTAAAAGAAAAAGAAGCTTTAGAAAAATTTATAGCTCGTTTTAGCGCAAATGCTTCTAAAGCAAGACAAGCAACAAGTCGTGCAAAAAACTTAGCAAAACTTGATGTAAGTGAAATAGAGATTTCAAGTAGGCGTGACCCATCAATTTTATTTAGATGTAATAGAGAAATTGGTAATGAAGTTTTAGAGCTAAACAATATAAGTAAAGCTTATGATAAGCAACTATTTAAAAACTTAAATCTTAAAGTAAATAAAGGCGATAAAATAGCAATAATTGGAGCAAGTGGAGCTGGAAAAAGCACACTAGCAAAGATTATAATGAATGAAATTTCTCCTGATAATGGAGAAGTAAAAATGGGTGCTACAATTGAGCCTAGTTACTTCCCACAAGATACCTCAAGTAAAATTTGTGAAAATTTGAAACTATATGACTATTTAATTAGCGAAAAACATAAAGATATTGATGAAATTCGCAAATGCTTAGGTAGAATGCTCTTTAGCGGAACCGATCAAGAAAAAATGGCAAAAGATTTAAGCGGTGGTGAAAAGCACAGATTGATGTTGAGTAAAATTATGCTTGAAAGGGGTAATTTTATCTTACTTGATGAGCCAAATAACCATCTTGACCTTGAAGCTATTATTTCTCTTGGTGAAGCACTTTATGAATACGATGGAGTAGCAATTTGTATAAGCCACGATAGGGAATTAATCAATTCTTATGCAAATAGAATTTGGTATTTAAACAACGGTGAGCTTATTGATTTTGTTGGCACGTATGAAGAGTTTTTATTAAAATATGGGGAGAGCAAATGACATTTAAGGTGGAGTATTCGGCAGGTTTTGGTAATTTTAGTCAAAATCATATGGGTTTTGGGCCTACTATTTATATTGAAGAAATTATTAACTATGAGAGCAATAAGGATTATTTTGATTATGTTGACTTCTTTTTAAAGTATTCAAAAAAAGATGATACATTCTTTCAAATTAAATTACTTGAAGATAGAGAATTAAGTGAAAATGAAAAATTGTCTAAGAAAAAGTATTTAATGCTAAGAGATGCGATGTGTGAATGGGCTAAAAACAACACTCAAGATGAAGAGATAGAATTAGAAAAAAATTATCATCAAGGAGATTAAAAATCTCCTTTCGCTTAATTTAAATTCTAAAAAAATAATATTAAGTTTTATACACAAAATATCTAGTAATGATTACTATGCAATATTTTTATATAAATAATTACAATAATTCAAACTTTAGCTTTATAAAATCTAAGTTGATTGTAAAATATTGCTATAAAATTATGTTTTTATATTTTAATTTTTATACTTATTTAATTGTCAATATCTAATTTTGTTTGTGATTATTCCAAAAATATACCATTGACATTTAATAATAAAACTAAAACATTTATGAATATGGTTAAAAATAATACTTAAATAATTGGCGAAAAATACAAAGTGGTACGCTAGGTAGGAGTCGAACCCACAACCTACAGATCCGAAGTCTGTTGCTCTATCCATTGAGCTACTAACGCAACAAAACTAAAATATGATTTTTTAAAAAAGTGGGGTGAGTGATGGGAATCGAACCCACGACCCTCAGGACCACAATCTGATGCTCTAACCGACTGAGCTACACTCACCATAAATGAAATAATAAAGAAGTGGTCGGGGTGAAAGGATTCGAACCTTCGGCCCCTTGGTCCCAAACCAAGTGCGCTAACCAGACTGCGCTACACCCCGAAAATGTTTTATAAGAAAGGTCGCATTATATATTAACTTTTTTAAAATGTCAAGAAAAAAATAATTTATTCACAAAATATTGCTAAAATTATACACAATGACCCCGTAACTCAGTGGTAGAGTGTTACCTTGACATGGTAAAAGTCGTTGGTTCAAGTCCAATCGGGGTCACCATTTTAATTATTCTTTTTTGATTATTCTTTTTATAAAATATGTTTTAATATTTTTTCTTGTGGAATTTAAATACTTTAAGAAATTATATAAATTTATAAGATTAATATATTTAAAAATAAACAACCGCAAAAGCAGTTGTTTAAAAAAAATAACTTGCCTAAAATAAGGCAAATTATAAATAATAAGCTATTAAAGCACCACCTACTACTAAAGGTATATTATAGAATATAAATGTAGGGATACATACATCTTTTATGTGATCACTTTGATTATCAGCATTAAGCCCAACGGTAATTCCTAAAGTTGCTTCACTAGCAGGACTACCTGTATCTCCAACTGCACCAGCACAAGCAATGATGAAAATAATACTTTCAGCACTAAAACCTAAAGCCGTGCAAATTGGCACAAATAAAGTAGCAATAATAGGAACCGTTCCAAACGAACTTCCAATTCCAAGAGTAATTAATAATCCTATACACATCATTCCAAACGCTATTATTAATTTATTAGTAGTAATACTTAAAGTAAAATCAACTATTTCTTTAATAGCTCCTGTGCTTTGTAAAACAGCTCCAAAACCACAAGCAATTAGCATAATAAACGCTACATAACCCATTAAAGAAAATCCACCCAAAAACACTTCATCAATTTTTTTATACTCAACTCCACCGCTTACACAAATAAATAAAAAGCCAAGTAAAGCCGAAAGCGGTAAAGAACCAACAAGTATTTGAGTAGTTAAAGTAATTAATAAACCTATCATTACCATTAGTTCTTTTTTACCAAAACTAATATTATCTAAGTTTTCATATTTTGTTTCAAGCTCTTGATATGCTTTAGGTTTTCTATAATAAATAAACGAAGCAAGAAGACCAAAAAACATTATAAAAAACATAAGCCAAACAACACCAGCAACATCACTTTGAGTAACTTTTACTCCATTATCATTTAGCGATTGAGTAATTATATCTTGGAATATAAGACCAAATCCCACAGGTAAAGTCATATAAGGCGTTGTAAGCCCAAATGTTACCGCACAAGCTACAGCACGCCTGTCAATTTTCAGCTTATTAAATAGACTTAGCATTGGTGGGATTAAAATCGGAATAAATGCTACGTGAATTGGAATTAAATTCTGAGAAAAGCTTGAAATTATAGCTAAAGAAAATAGCAATAAAATTCTTTTATCTGACATCTTTTTACTAATAAAATTAACTAAATAAGCAGTTAAATTAGTCCTAGATACAGCAACTGCTAAAGCACCTACTAAAACATAGCTAAGTGAGGTTTGCAAATTGCCACTCATACCACTTATGAATGTATTCATAATATTTTTTAATACTACTAAAATATTATCATCAAAACTAACACTCATAAGTCCTGCTATTAGTCCAGAAACTAAAATAGCTAAAAATACATTAAATCTTAATAGACATAGTCCAAGCATTATAAAAACGCTTATTAAAACAGGGTTTGTTAACATAAATTTTCCTTTAAATTAATTTTGTTTAAATGTTTAAAATATAAAAAATAATATGATAAAAAAGTATTATGAAGTCTCAATGCCCTAAGGCATGATGGAAGAAGAAGCTTGTAAATAAATTGTTTGTTAAGACAAATGATAAAACACTCATTTAAAAACTCCTTTTGTAAAATATTTGCGTTATTCAACCTAAAATATTCTGAAATTTTCCTTAAATATTTTATTTTTTTAGAAAAAATCATTAAAATTATCTAAAATTCAATACACTAAAACCTTAAGGAGTAAATATGAAAAAATTAGTAATACTTATATTTTCAATATTTGTTTATGCAAATGAAGCACAAATCGCTCTTGATTTAGCAAAAGTTAATGAATATTTATCAAAAATTAGTGCTTGTAGTAATAATGATTTTAAAGGCTGTGATGAAGCAAATAATATAAATAAAATAACTTATATAAAAGAAGCAAAAGACTATATAAACGATGAATGCAAGGCAAAAAATATGGCAGCTTGTTATACAATTTCTACTTTTAGTGATGATGATTATACGATTTTTAATGCTTTAAGACTTGCTTGTCAAAATCATTTTGAATTAGCTTGTACTAAGCTTGTATTAAATTACGAACAAAACTCAACAAAAGCACTAAAAATCATAAAAGCTCAATGTGATAACGAAAATAACCAAAACTCTTGTTATGCAACTGCTAGATATTATAAAGGATTTTTAGATAAAGAAAACGCTATTAAATACGCTCACATTGCTTGCAACAAAAATTTCTTTAATGCTTGCATATTTGAAGCAAGTGTGCATTTAGAAAATAATGACACAAAAAAAGCATTCAATCTTTTAGAGCAAACTTGCAATAAAGGCTATGAAGAAGCTTGTTTTGCTGGAGCTAATGCTTATTTAAATATGGGTAAATTTAAATTAAGTAAAAAATTCTTAGAAAAATCTTGTAATTTAGGTAATCAAATATCTTGCAAAAAACTAAGTGGTTTTTAATATATTTTGAAATTCTAAAAAAGGATAATAATGCTTGAATTTTGGCAACATTTTTATGAAAATACCAATAGAGTTGCATTTAGCATAGGAATGTTTAAAATACATTATTACGCACTTTGCTACATACTAGCACTGCTTATTGCATTATTTATAGGACAAAAATTTGCTCCACGCTTTGGCTTTAGCAAAAAAGAAATAGAAAATTATTTCGTTTGGATAGAAATAGGCATAATCTTAGGAGCTAGGATAGGATATATTTTAGTTTATAGCGACGATAGATTATATTATTTAAGCAATCCTTGGCAGATGTTTAATCCATTTGTAAATGGCGAATTTGTAGGAATTGCTGGAATGAGCTATCACGGAGCATTAGTTGGTGCATTAATTACAACTTATCTTTATTCTAAAAAATATAAAAAAAATATGTTTAAAATACTTGATTTAGTAGCATTATCAGTGCCATTAGGATATATATTTGGAAGAATTGGAAACTTTTTAAACCACGAACTATTTGGCAGAGCAACTGATGTAGCTTGGGGAGTTTATGTAGGAGATACCTTAAGACACCCTAGTCAATTATATGAAGCATTCGCTGAAGGTTTAATAATTTTCATTATCATTTACATTTTTTCAAAGAGAATAAAGTTTAACGGGCAATTAATCTGTATTTATGCAATGTCGTATGGGATAGCTAGATTTATTTGTGAATTCTTTAGAGAACCTGATTTTAATTTAGGCTTTATTGCATTAAGCCTATCTATGGGTCAAATTTTGAGTTTAATTATGTTTTGCTTTGCTCTTAGTTTGTATTTTTATTTAAATAAAATTAAAGCTAATCATTAACACGGGGGGGGGGTATAATCAAAATTACAATATTTTGATAGTATCAAGATTCAAATCATTTTAAGGAGTAAAGTATGAAAAAACTTTTATTTTTAGGTGCAATTAGTTGCTGTTTATTAGCTGATACAAATATAAATCCAAGCGAACTACCACAAAACATTCAAGACTTTGTAAAAACTCATTTTACAAATGAAAATATAGTTAAAGCTGAAAAAGATTGGGATTCTTATGAAATCAAACTTAGCAATGGAACTGAACTTGATTTTTCTAAATCTGGAGATATTAAAGAAATAGATGGAAAATACTCTCCAATTCCTGATAGCATTATGCAAGATGTTTTAAAACTTGCTAAAGAAAATCAAAAAAATGCGAAATTAATGGAAATTGAAAAAGAATGGAACGGATATAAACTAAAATTTAATAACAATTATAAAGTTTATATAGACAATAACGGAACTATCACAAAAACCGTGCTTGATGATTAAAAACAATAGGAATTTCAATTTGAAATTCCTAAGATTAGGAAAGATATGAAAACACTTAGAAAATTACATTCTTACATTGGAATTTATGCTTGTTGGTTACTTTTTATAATAACCTTTTTTGGAACCATTAGTTATTTTAGAAATGAAATTGATTTTTATATGCAGCCAAAATTGCACGAAAGCAAAACTATCTTAAATAATGATATAAATGGATTAAGTAGTGCTATTAATTACGCACAAGAAAAATATAAAGATTACGATTTTATATCTATCAAAACTCCTAGTTATTATAATAATTTATATGAGATTAATTATTATAATTCTAATTCAACAAAAGGCGAAAGAAAAAGTAATATAAGCTATTTTGATGGAGAAAATATACTAAATAAAACAAGCACTTTAGGAGCTAAATTTTTAACTAGCATTCATTATAAATTATTGCCTATTAATGGTAGTTTTAAAGATTTCTTAGAAGCAATTGTTAGTATTTTTGCAGCTGGGATAATATTTTTATATATAAGTGGGATTTTGATTTGGAATAAAAAGAATTTCAATAAAATTAATGTGAAAAATGATTTAGCAAGATTATTTGATTTTCACATAGTTGCTGGACTTTTTGTAGGTTCATTTTTATTCATCTTAGCACTTAGTGGAATAGGTATAAATTACATTAAAGATATAGAAAAATTATTTACCACAACTACCACTAAACAAGCAAAAACACCAAGTAACGCAAATACAAATAGTGATAAAAGTTTTATTTTTGATACAAATTTAATTAGCAAAGCTATTAATAATTTAGAAAATACAAAAAATATAACAATTGTTTTAAATAAAAGCACAAAAGAATTTGCAATTACTTTAAATGATGATAAAAATGTAATGCCATCAATTAATACAAAAAGTAATAAAAGCTATGTTTTTGATAGTGAAGCTAATGTAAAACAAACTCCAAAAGAAAGCAAACTAAGTGCATTTTCATCAATTTATGAAATATTTTTTAATATTCATAGAGTTATGTTTGCTGATTTTCAACTTTATTTTATTTTATTTTTATGTGGAATATTTACTTGCTTATTTATATACAAAGCTTTATTATTAGCTAGTAAAAAACATAAAGATAATCTACTTTATAAAGCAATTGCTTATGCAGCATTTTATCCATCTTTAAATGCTACTGCTATTTATTTTATCGCTAATAAACTTACTCAAAATATGCAAGTAGAACAATTTGCATTTTTAATAAGCTTTATATTAAGCATTATTCTTAGCTATATTTTTGTAAATAAAACTAAAAATCTAATGATAATTAGCTTAATTATTTTATTGGCATTATTAATATCTGATATTTGTATTAGCGGTTTTGTATTTATAACAATGATGTTTGACTTTGTTATATTACTTATAATTTTAGGATTAATTATTAATTTAAGGAGAGCAAATGTTAATAATATTAATTAATTTAATAGGAGCAATCTGCCTTAGTATTGATTATAAAAAAGCAAGTTATATTTTATTTGCAATAGCATTTGTATGTGCCTTATATCTTGATGCAAAACTATATAATTTAATGATATTTTTTAGTTCAATTTTTGCATTTTGTATAATTACGATTTGGGCTAAACACCTATATGATTTAAATAATAAAAGCTCTAACATTCGCTAATTTTTAGCGAATGTGGTTTTGGATTAGTTTTTGCTTTATTATTTAAAATCACAAAAGGAAAAATATGAAATTTAGCCAAGATGAGATATTTTCAGCTACTGATGTAGTTCGTAATTTTTCTGCAATTTTAAAAAAAATTGAAGGAAATAAAAAAGTCTTCGTAGTAAAAAATAACAAATTCCAATGTGTTATGCTAAACCTTGCCGAATATGAAAAATTACAAAATGCTTTAGTAATTTTAGAAGCTATTTATAAGGACAAAAAAAATGGCAAGAATTAATATAAAAAATCTCGGGCTAAGTTATCTAATAAGACAAGGATATGGAGAAAAAGTAGCTTTAATAATGCACGGCTGGGGTGCTAATAAAGAACTAATGGAGCAATTTTTCACAAAATCTTTAAGCAAACATTGTAAGCAAATGATATTTTTAGACTTTGCAGGATTTGGTGGAAGTGATGAGCCAAGTTATGCTTTTAACTCTATTGATTATCTTAATTTGACAAACGAATTTATAAAAGCATTAGATATAAAAGTTGATATTTTGCTAGGTCATTCTTATGGTGGCAAAATTGCTTGTCTTATGGCTAGTAAGAATGATTATGATGCGTTGATTTTATGTGCTAGTGCTGGGCTAAAATTACCAAAAAGCCCTAAAGTAAAGCTAAAAGTCTTTCTTGCAAAATGCTTAAATAAATTAGGATTTAAAAATATAAGAAGATTTTTAGCTAGTAAAGATGGTGCTACACTAAGCCCTATTATGTATGAGACTTTTAAAAATGTAGTTGATGAAGACTATCAAAACGAAATTAGCAAAATCAACACAAAAACCTTGCTATTATGGGGAGAAAGCGACACTGCAACACCACTTAGCATAGCAAATAAAATGCAAGGTTTAATCAAAAACTCAAAATTAATTACCTTTAATGGAAATCATTTTTTCTTTATGCAAAATGATTTAACGCCTTTTATTGATGAGTTTTTTCAAAAAGCTTGAAGAATTAGAAATAATTTATTTTAAAGATTGCTACAAATCTTGCAACGGGCATTGCTGTAATGCAGATAAGCCCTTTAATGTAATAATCCCTATGCTAAAAAGCGAGTATGAATACATTAAAGATAAAACCAATCTAAGTCTAGTTGCAAGTATTGCTTACAAATTAAAATGCGAAAAAACAATCACTTTATGCTTTGTCAAATGCTCTTATAAAGGCTTATGCGCTTTTCGTCCTTTAGCTTGTAAGCTATATCCGTTTTTTGCTCTAGTTAATGATGATGGGTTGGTTTTGGATATAAATGCAATTAGTTTGTATGATTTATTTTATAAAGATTTTTCATCTCATCCTTGTCCTTTGATAAAGTATGATTTTGATAATTTAAAAGCGCAATTTTTATTAAATGTAAAGCAAATCTCAAATGAGCCAATAATAATTTTTATATTTAGAGCATTAGAGCTTTTAGTCAAATACCTTAAACTTTATTTAAAAGATTTATACCTTGATAATTGTGAAAACAAAAAAGAGATTTTGCATACAAACAATTTCTTAAATGCTTACAAAAACGAAGAATTTAAAAATGAAATAAATGAACTTTATTTAAGATTAAGCCTAAAATATAAAGATAATTTAGATAAATATTTATAAGAATTAAGAAATAAATTCTTAATTCAAATTCTTAGAAATTTCTTAAGTGATAATTCAATCTATCAACTAATATTTGATGTTTGAATAATTCTCCTTCAAACTTTACACTCTTACACTCTAGCATTTTTAAAGATTTCGCTATCATTGAAGCAATACTATCAACAACACCAAACAAAATCGCAATATCATCAAGTCCGCCTAAACGATATATCAAAATCAATCTAAAAGACTTACTAACATCCATTAAAATAGGTTTTTTAGCTAATTTAAAATCAAGCCCGCTAGCAATTCCTATTTCATATTTATTAGCTAAATCAAGAAGTTCAGTTAAGCTTAATTTAAGTCCTAAAATATTTGCCGAGCTTATTAAAATACCACTAAAAGTATTTAAAATCTCGCTATCTCCTTCAAGTTTTAAGCCAAATTTTTCTTTATAATTTGCTAATAACTTAGCACCTAATTTGTTTTTATTTAATAATTCTGCGTGATTTTTACTTTCAAATTCTAAAAAAGCTGATAATTCATTATTAATATAAATCCCATCATCTCTTACAACAACCTCATCGCCTTTATTAAATCTAGCTAAATCATCATAACACCTTGCTCTTTTAGTTTGTGCGTAAGAACTAGCGAGTGATTGTTCATAAACGCCATAATTATCCCAAAAATCTCTTTCACTACAGGCAATACAGCCATGCCCCGCTTGAACCGGCCAAGAAGTTTTAGCATTAAACTTTGTCTTAGGACAATTATTAAAAGTATATGGTCCTTTACACCCTACTTTAAACAAACAAGCACCCGATTTAGCTGCTTCATCTCCAAATTCTTCAACAAATTCCCCACTCTCAAAAGCTATTTTTCTTTCGCACATATCGTGTAAGCATTTTGAATAAGCAAAAGTAGGACGATTATTATCATCTAATGTAGGAGCTTTATCAAAAAACGCAAAATGTAAAATACTAGCAATGATATTGCTCTCACTTGGAGGACAACCAGGAATTAATACAGCATCTTTTAAAATATCTTCAATACTAATAGAATTAGTAGGATTTGGCTTAGCTGCTTGAATACCACCATAAGATGAGCATGAACCTACAGCATAAACACAACTTGCACGATTAGTTAATTCTTTTAATTTATGTAAAGCAGAGTGAGCTGGAGCCCCACTTGTATAAAACTCATTACTAGCAATAGCACCTTCAACTACTAATAAAAATGGCTCTTTAATTTCTAATAAATCTTCAGCTAAAAATCCACTAGCTGCCATATAAGTTTCGTGATAGATTAAATCTATAAAATCAAAAATCAAATCATCAAGACCAATACTCTCACTTCTAATAAAGCTCTCACTACAGCCTGTGCATTCGCTAAAATGTAGCCATATTAATTTTAACTTTTTTGCATTGATTTTTTCGTAGATTTCTTTTTCATCAGCTTTCACGCCTAAAGTTTTTAATGTAGATTGAATTTGAGCTAATACATTTGCATTCATAATAATCCTTTATTTAAGCTTAAAATATCAAATTAAATGAATAATAGCGAAATAATTTTTAAAATTAGTAACTTTTCTACTCAAGTTACTAATTTAACTAGCGGTATATTTAAGATATATTTTATATTTACCCCGTTTTAACGGGGCTAAATGAGTTTAGTTTGAAATATAAATACTAACTAAACCAAACTTTAAATATTCTTAAAATTATACTTTTTTTCAAATTTTAATAAATTTTTATAAGTCTTAGTTAAAAATATATCTTAAAAAAACATAGACTTTAAATACTTAGTTAGACCTAAATTCTCTAACATTATTATAAGTATTACAATAGGACAAATAAATCTTATAAACAATAACCATATTTTAAATCCAAACTCACCCATATAAGGAATAAATAAAGTTTTAAGTTTATTCACTTCTACGAAAAATCCTACGAAAATACAAGTAATAATCGCTGATAATGGCATTAAAATATTAGAAGTTAAATAATCTAATATATCAAATATACTTTTATCAAAAAATGTAAAAATTGAAGAATATTCATTATTAAAACCTAATATGCAAAATATCCCCATAATATAAACAAAAATACCTATATAAATTAGAGCAAGTTTTCTTGAAATTCCAAATTTATTTATTAAATAAAAAGCAAAAGGTTCAATCATTGAAACAGCACTAGTAAGCCCAGCAAAGAGTAATGCTATAAAAAATGCAATCGCAAGTATATTTCCAATAATTCCAAGATTTGAAAATAAACTCATAAGGCTTACAAATATAAGTCCTGGTCCTTGCTCGCTTGCATTTGCTCCGTATTCAAAAACAAAGGTAAATACAATAAGCCCCATCATAATACCAACTAAAATATTTATAAAAATAATTGATAAAGTTGATTTAATCACATTTATATTTTCTGGCAAACTAGCAGCGTAAGTTAAAACTACGCAAACACCCATAGAAAGGCTAAAAAAGCTTAGCCCTAAAGCGTCTAAAATTAATTTTATATTAAGTTTATCTTCAACAAATAAAACAGAAAAATCAGGCTTAAACAAAAAGCTAAACGCCTTAACAAATCCATCAAAAGTAAAACTATATAAAAGCATTAAAATTAATAATATAAACAAACTTGGCATCATCCATACATTCATTTTTTCAATGCCACTTTTAATTCCTTTACTAACAACCCAAAAAATCATAAAAAACACTATACTAAAGCAAATAATTTGAGATAATAAGTCTTTTGTCAATAAATTACCAAATAAATCTCCAGCTTCGCTAACAGAATTTGGTAAAGCAAAAAAACTAGAATAAATGTATTTTAAAATCCAGCCTATTACAACGCTATAAAAACAAACTATTAAAATAGCTCCTATCATAAAAAATCCTGCAAATCCCCAAGCTTTTTTATTAGATTTTGCTAAATCGCTAAAAGCATTCACAGCGTCTTTTTGAGTGATTTTACCAATACTAAGCTCTCCTAAAAAAACCATAAAAGCTACTAAAAATGTTAAAACTAAATAAAGCAATATAAAAATAGAACCACCATTAGTTCCTACCATTGTAGGGAATTTCCACGCATTTCCAAGCCCAACAGCAGAACCTGCCATCGCTAAAATAAAGCCAATTTTAGAAAATTGTTCTCTCATTTTTATCCTTTAAATTTAAAATACACAATAACAAGCACAGCAATAGGTGCAACAAATCTTGCAAAAAATATCCATATTTTAAAACCAAGCTCACCCATATAAGGGATAAAAGTTTCTTTTAAATCTTGCTTACTAATAAAAAACCCAACAAAAATTGCAGCCATAAATGAGCCAAAAGGCATAATGATATTTGAGCTAACATTGTCTAAAATATCAAAGAAATTCATTCCAAAAAATGTTAAATTATTTTTATAAGCTTCAATACCTGAAAATATACATAAAAGCCCTAAAATATAAACAACTACCCCAATTAAAACAATAGCTTTTATTCTTGAGAAATTGAATTTATTTATTAGATAAAATACAAAAGGCTCTATCATTGAAACCGCACTAGTAATCCCTGCAAAAAATAAAGCTATAAAAAATGTAACAGCTAATATTTTGCCTAAAAGTCCAAGTTTTGCAAAAAGCGAAATCAAAGAAATAAAAATAAGCCCAGGACCTTGTGCGCTAGGGTCAGCATTAAACTCAAAAATAAAACTAAATACAATAAGCCCCATCATAAGACCTATTAAAAGATTTATAAAAATTATATAAAAAGTTGAACTTACAAAATTAGTTCTTTCAGGTAAACTAGCTGAATAAGTAATAATGCTACCTGCTCCAATACTTAAAGAAAAACAAGCAAGTCCTAAAGCGTCTAAAAAAGAATCTTGATTAATCTTGCTAAAATCAGGCATAAATAAGAAATTAAAAGCATCTTTAAAACCATCTTGAGTAAAGCTATAGCAAAGCATTAATAAAAGCATTATAAATAATGTTGGCATCATAAATACATTTAACTTTTCAATACCATCTTTAACACCTTTTGCCACCGTATAAAAGGCTATAAAAAACACTATACTAAAACATATTATCAAAGCACTTAAATTAGTTTCCACTAAATTAATAAAAAGCTCTTTATTATCAGCGATTTGAGTGCTAAGTGTATTTATATTAAAAATAGTAGATAGTGAATAATAAATATAATAAATTATCCAGCCAATAATCACACTATAAAAACTAACGATTAATAAAGCCCCAATCATTGTAAAGCCTACTAAAGACCAAGATTTTTTATACTTAGGTGCTAAAAAATAATAAGCACTAGCAGGGTCTAGCCTTGATGCTTTACCGATATATAACTCGCACAAAAATATAACAAATCCAACGCCTAAAGTAAGCAAAATAAACAGCATTACAAAGGCTGAACCACCATTAGTTCCTACCATTGTAGGGAATTTCCACGCATTTCCAAGTCCAACAGCAGAACCAGCAACTGCTAAAATAAATCCAATTTTAGAAAATGTATTATTCAAAATAAGCCCTTTTTTTGGTTTTTTAAGGTTAAAACTTTCATTCTATAATAATTTTTAAAAATTTGTATAAATAAAAATTAAAAATATATAAAAAAGGCAAAAATTTGTGTAAAAATACTAAAGAATTTACATACAAAATAATCTTAAGCTATGATGGTTCAAGATTTTTTGGTTCAGCAAAGCAACCAAATTTAACTTGCGTTCAAAATACACTTGATAATGCTTTAAAATGTGTTGGGGTATTTAAGCCTAGTATATTTGCTAGTAGGACTGATAAAGGAGTGCATGCAAATTGCAATGTGGCAAGAATTAGTTCAAGTTATAAATTAAATAAAGATTTTGTATTAAAAAAACTCAACAATACTCTAAATGGTATTTATATAAAACATATAAAAGAATGCGAATTTGAACCTAGATTTGATGCAAAACTTAGAAGCTATAGATATATAATCTCGCCTTATTTTAACGCCTTTAATAAAGCATATTGCTGTGATTACTCAAAAGAAATTGATATAAAATTATTAAAAAACGCTTTAAAAGTATATGAAGGAGAGCATGATTTTGCTAATTTTTGCTTAAGCCTTGATGATGATAAAAATAGCATTAGAACTATTTATAAAACTAGAATTTATAAGTATAAAGATTTGATTGTTTTGAACTTTTTTGCTAATGGATTTTTAAGGGGTCAGATTAGATTGATGGTTGATTTTTTACTTAAAATAAATGAAAAAAAATTAAGCATAGAAGAGCTAAAAGAACAATTAGCTTGCAAGGAAATTCACTCAAGAACCCTTGCAAAACCAAGCGGACTTTATCTTAAAAGCATAATGTATTAGAAGTTATATCCTATACCAACTAATAGATTTGAGTTAGAAAAATTACTTCTACCTTGATAGCCTAATTTAGCATTTACATATAAGCTCTCATTAATATCATAAATTCCCTCAACACCAGCACTAATATATGTGCTATTTAAATCTTTAAAATCATGATGCAAAAATATTTCTCCACCTGCTGTTACATTATCAATAATTTTTACAGAATAATGCACTCCAGCTTGAATACCAAATCCATTTAAAGTAGAGCTTGAAATACCATCATATTTTGGCTTTATTGAATAATAATAAGCTCCGGCTAATATATTTAACGCATCATCTAATTCTTGATAAGGTAAGCCAATCGCATAACCACCTAAAGCACCAAATGAATAAATGTTATATTTATACTTACCATAATAAGTTTTGCTCTCTTGCTTTGATACGCTTATATTTGCACTATATACTAAATCATCTATATTGTTATAATTTTTATAATAAATATTAGAATTTAATACATTATCACTTCCCACGCCAAACTCAATTCCCGTATGATTGTAAGCGTTAGCATAAGAACTTAAAAACCCTAAAGTTAAAACAGAATATAAAATCTTTTTCATAATCTTCTCCTAAAATAAAAAAACGATGAATACTAAATATTTTTAGACAATAAACAGCTATATTTTTTAAAAAAACTAGTAAAAATATATTATTTTTTGTATTATTAAATCACATTTTAAATTCCTTATATTTTGAGTTATCATTTTGTAACCAAAAATAGGAATAATTTTGTCTTATTTTTAAAAAAGGAGATTTTATGAAAGTTAATTTTAAAGGTAGCCCTGTTGCAATTAGTGAAGCAATTAAGCTAGGAGATAGTATTAAAGATACTAAAGTAGTAGGTAAAGATTTAAGCGTAATTAATCTAAATGAAGACGCTATTATAGTAAGCGTTCCTAGTATTGATACAGGTGTATGTGCTAAAGAAGCTAGAGAATTTAATGTAAAAGCTAACAAACTTGGAATGAAAGTTTATGTTGTAAGTATGGATTTACCTTTTGCTTTTGCAAGATTTTGCACTGCTGAAGGCTTAGAAAATATAATTCCAGTTAGTGATTTTAGATACGGCGAATTTGTTAAAAACTACGGCTGTAGAATACAAGAAGGTGCTTTAGAAGGACTTACAACTAGAGCTGTTTTTGTTCAAAAAGGTGGAAAAATAGTTTATAGCGAAGTTTGTGCTGAAATTACAGAACTACCTAATTTTGACGCTTTAGAAAAAGCTCTAGCGTAATTAATAAATATCTAAATCTTAGGATTTAGATATTTAAATTCCTATTTCAAATTCCTTAGAATTTCAAGCAAATTAATTTGAATTTTATCTTATTGTTATTTTATAAAGATACTTTATCTACTATTAAATGATTATTTTTTATCGTAAGGTAGTTTTTTTAATTCTACTTGTTTATTCAATATAAATTTATTAAAAAAACTTTCTAAATACGAAAAATCGCTTTTTATATTATTTTTAATATTCTCATAGTTAGCCAAAACTAATGCGTCTCTAAAATACTTTGAGTTGTTTTTAAAAATATCATTATTAGCTTCAAAACCTTTGCTTTGTAGATATTTGATTGCAAAAACAGCGATTGTTCTAGTATTGCCTTCGCGAAATGGATGAATTTGCCAAATATCACTTATAAATTTTGCTATATTTAAAACTTGCTCTTCTTTACCCATTAGAAGATAATTTTTCTTTTTTTCCTTATCAAAATCATATTCAAGAGTATCGCTAATCTCATTAAAATCAACATATTCTACGCTTTTATCTCCCCCTAAAATATCTTCATTTTTAGCAATATTTACATCTCTAAAAACACCAACATATTTTTCAAGCCCTTGAACAAAAGCATCTTGAAATATATTTTTATGAATAATTTTTAAAGCAATCGGAGAAAATCTAAAGCTATTATTGTCTAAAAACTTAGCAATATTTATAGATACCAAATCGCATTCTTTTTCACATATTTGTTGAATATCAAGTTTTTTATTTTGATAATATGTTTTAATGCTAATTTCTAATTCTTGATATGTTTTTGCTGTTGTTAAAGTTTGTTTAAAATATTCAGATGGTTTAAGATTATCAACCAAACTAAGCCCAATGCCTATTTCAATATAATCTTTATTTATATTTTCTTTATTTTGTATTTCCGTATATTGAGCTACCATTTTTTATCCTTTTTTCTTATTTTACAATAATTTTTTGTATTGTTAATTTTATAAAGCGATATATAACTTCTTAAATGACCTTTACAATTTAAACCCTTTTTCTCTAAAGTAATTTATAAAATATACAAATTCAAAATTAATCACTAAAAAAGATAATTTGACTAAGAATTTCATTTTTCTTAAAAAGGTTTTTTTTAATTTTTATATTTTTATAATTCATATTTTAAATTCCTTTAAAATTAAAGCGAATAATAAAGGAATTTAAAAATGAAATTTAGATTTAAATTCCGTGCCAAAAAGCACGAAATTTATAAATTATTAGTTAAATTAAAAATGAAAACCTAAACCAAGATTTATATAAAGGTTATTATTCTTTTGTGAAAATAAATTATCTTTAACACCCACTTTAGTGCTGACATAAGGGCTATAACGAGATGGTGTAGTATTAAACAACATACCTAAAGATATATCATAAGCATTTCTATTCTTTTTCACACCAAATTCATTTTGAACATCTCTAAAATAATTATTACTTAAATAAAAATTATAATAAGCATCAAGAGTTACCATATATTTTTTTGTATCAAATGGTTTTGATAAGGCACTTAAACCAAATTTTAATCCCTTAATATCATAAATAGCACCGCCTCTAATACCCATATTATGATACGCAAGACCACCCATTAAGTTCAAACTAAGCTCATCTTCATATTCATCATTAACATACATTCCATAACCAATCAAAACACTAAAATCAAATTGATTATTTCTTATAATTGGAATTAAGTCATCAAATCTATCTTTGTAATTATTCCAAAAATAATTAGCCTCAAAACTCCAAACAAATTCAGAATCTCTTTCGTGCTCTTTATAAGTTCTAATATAGCCATTAATATCCCAATTATTATTGCCTAAATATTCTTTATTATTGATAATAAACATTGTTTTTGAAGTAGATAAAAAGCCAAAATTAATACCAGAATAAGTTCCCGCATTAGCAGCTACACCTAAAGCACCTAAACAAAGTGTTGAAAACAATAATTTCTTCATTCATTCTCCTTTTTTGATAAAAAAGAAAATAATACCCCCCCCCCCATTCTTAAAAAATACTTAATATTGTAAAAATTTATATGATTTGTTTAAGAATTAAAACAAATTAATCAATATTATCTTTAACACTAAATTTTTTTATCATATAAGAACTAGCAAAATTAACACCTTTTAGTGTTACTAATGCACCTTTTTCTTGAAATCTATCTTTTATCTTATCAAGCATATAAATAGCACTAATATCCCAAAAATGTGCGTTGCTAACATCAATTAATACATTTTTACAATTTTCATTAAAATCAAATTCACTATAAAATTTATCAGCACTTCTAAAAAATATTTGCCCGTAGAATTTATAAACTCTAATATCACCATTTAAAGTTTTTTTGCAATTTAAAAAATACGAAACTTTATTTGCAAAAAATAAAGCTTCTAATAAAACCCCAATTAATACACCTATAGCAAGATTATGTGTCAAGATAGTAGCAATAACGGTAGCAATCATTACAGCATTTGCTGAAAATGGAAATGATTTTAATTGCCTAATAGATATAAAATCAAATGTGCTTATAGAAACCATTATCATAATACCAACTAATACTCCCATAGGAATATAATTCACAAAATCAGCACAAAATAATATAATCAAGCATAAATATACCCCTGCTAAAAATGTAGAAAGTCTAGTCCTTGCACCTGATTTTACATTTATCATAGATTGACCAATCATTCCACAACCTGCCATTCCACCAAAAAATCCCGTGCTAATATTTGCTAAACCTTGCCCTATACATTCACGATTTTTATTGCTTTTTGTAGCGGTTAATTCATCTAATACATTAGAAGTCATAAGACTTTCCATTATCCCAACTACTGCAAGGCTTAATGAATAAGGTAAAATAATTTGTAAAGTTTGTATATTTAATGGAACATTAGGTATTAAAAAATGTGGTAATTCACTTGGCAATTCACCTAAATCCTTAATCATTCTAACATCAAATCCAGCATTTATACTAATAATAGTAAGTATTATAATCGCTACCAATGAGCTTGGAATAATTTTGCCGATTTTAGGAAGTAATGGAAATAGATAGATTATGCCTAAAGCAACGCACATTATCACTAAACCAAGTAAGTTTGATTTAAAAATTTCATCAAGTTGAGCCATAAAAATTAAAATCGCCAAAGCATTAACAAAGCCAACCATAACCGAGCGTGGGATAAAACTCATAAATCTAGCTATTTTTAAAATACCAAAAAGAATTTGAAAAATCCCTGCTAAAATCCCCGCTACCATTAAATATTCAAGCCCATAGCCTTTAACTAAATCAATCATAAGCAAAGCCATTGCACCCGTTGCAGCCGAGATTAAAGCAGGTCTTCCACCCGCAAATGCAGTTACTAAAAGTATGCAAATACTAGCATATATTCCTACCTTAGGATTAACTCCTGCAATTAGACTAAAAGCTATTGCTTCAGGAATTATCGCAAAGCCTACTACAAGCCCTGCTAAAGCTTCTTTTGTAATATTGTTAAGATTAAATAAATATTTTTTTTGCAATGTTTGTCCTTAAAAAGTTAATATAAATAAAATGGAGTGTAACAAAGTTATGTTATTTAAAGTAATAATATTAATTAAACAATTTTTAGTATCAATTAAGATTAAAAGTTATTTTTAACTTTATATCATTAAAGCTAATTAGGAATTAGCTAATTCCTAATCTTGCCTTAGAGTTATCACTAATTTTCATTAATTCATCTAATAATTTATCTTTTTCTTTATCAAAATCAAATTTAAAGCTTTGTTGCATTAATTTTTCTTTATCTACAAATTCATCCATTGAAATTCCATGTTTGTTAAAAATAGCTTGTAATTTAGGGTGATTTAGTCCAATATTTCCTGCAGGTGCATCATATTTTTGCATAAATTCTTTTGATGATTTTTTAGCAAATTCAATTATTTTTAATTCTAAATCAGGTGTGATTTGATAGTTTTCTAATACTTCTTCTGCTCTTTTAAAAAATTGTTCATCTAAATCATTTTTAATTGGATCTAATTTCCTAGTTTCAATTTCTCCACAAGCTTCTAGGAACATCATTACCCCTAAATCTTCTTTAGGTAATCTTGCTATATAATCAACCGAAGTTTCTTTATCTTTTCTAGGAGTATGCCAGTCAGTTGGAAAATAGGCACATAAACCAAACATAGACCAAGCAAAATCATCTTCAGCATTTGATATACACTTATTAATTAGTTCATCATTTATATTACTTGCTGCTTTACTTTGAGCTTGTAAAGCTTCTTCAAATGAAGTGTTTTTATTATCTTTTAAATTATTTGTCTTAGTAAAAGAACTAAGAACAATCCTATCATTTATTAACATTTGCTCTCCTTTAATTTATAATAATTAAACAAGAGCAAAATGTGTTCCAAAAACTTAAATAATTATCAATCTCTATTTATAAAAGTTTTTGCTTTTGTTTCACCCCAATATCTTACCTCAAAAAATCCAGAACTATTGCCAGCTAATGGACAATGATATTTAGTACCAGTTAAATAGCCTGTGATTCTACTAAACATACTTGTAGAAGTACATCTAATACTAGAGTTATTATAAATTACTGTAACTCCAGTTAAATCTTGTCCCATTACTGTTGCAACCCCTTCTCTAGCTGTACTACCTGCTACACTAAAGCTAGTAGGACCATAAGCAGGACCTGCAAATACCAAAACCGACAACACTGAAACAAACATAAGTTTTTTCATAAAATCTCCTTTTAAATAAAATACATTTTATTATATAAAATATATTAAAATTTTCTAATAAAAACATATATTATTTTTATTTATTGTTTATTTTTGTAACATTTTTATATTTTACTTAAATTTTCATATCTAAATATTTAATATTTTAATTCATTCAATAGTAATTATTTAATTAGAAATTAATTCATAAATCAATATAATTCAAATTATTTTTAAGGAGAGTTTATGAAAAAGATATTATTAAGTTTAGCTTTAATTTCAGGCTTATTTGCTGTTGATATTAGTAATATTGATAAAGCTTGTAAAAATCAAGACCAATCAAATTGTGCTTTTGAGCTTGATGAATACTGCAAAAAAGATTTGAAAGCTTGTTATCAATACTCAAAAGATTTATGTGCTAAAGATAATTTTAGTGGTTGTTTAATGACAGCTATTGCTAATGTAAAATTAGTGAAAGAACAATTAATTGATATTAAAGAAGCCTATATTGATGCTCAAAAAGCTATAAGTAAATTATGCGAATTACCAAATATAATAGTAAAAAACGAATCATCTCATAACAAATTTTGCGTTGTAGCAGGAGATGGATTGGTTTTAAAAGATGGTAAAGATTATGGTTTAGAAACAAATCCACAAAAAGCCTTGAGTTATTACAAAAGAGCTTGTGATGCTCAATCTAATGTGGGTTGTGAAAGATATAATAGTTTAAAAACTTTTTTAAATAAATAATTCTAAAATTATCAAGGAAATGGCTTAAAAAGTCCTTTCCTTTTAAATCTTATTAATATTTACACTTATAAAATGCTTTTTGTTTTATTGCTTGATTGTTGTTGTTATATCCTTGATAATACTCATCTTTAGAATACTCAAAAAACTCAAGATAAAAATCTATATGCTTATTTTGTGTTTTTATATTTTTCATCATATTACAAATTTCATTGCTTGTAGTTCTATCTACATTGTTATAAATATTTAAATGAATATTATTAAAAGACGAATCGTATAAAATATAAGTTCTACTAATACAATCTTCTTTAGAATTACAATAATTATTTTTAATAAGTTTTTCTTCTATTTTATCAATTGATAAGCTAACAATATTTATGATATTACTATCAGCTTTGCCGTAACTTAAAAAAACTAAAAAACCAACAATAAAAAATATTAAAAAAATCATTATATAAAGTATTGTTTTTAGCATTTTAAAGACATTTCTAAGCTTTTAAATCTAGTAATTTATAATCTTTTAGCTCATCAATTAGCTTTATACTAAACTCGCAAAATTCTTCTAAATTATTTTTGTCTTTTAATTCTTTTTCTTTATCTTTATTTATCTTTAAAGAATTTGAGTTTTTAAATAATTTTATATCTTGCTTTAGTTTTCTTATGTGATTATTTTCTTCATTAATAGCGTATTCTTTTAGTCTTAAATCTATTTTAGGCTTTTTATCAATTTGATTTTTTTCAGTGTATTTATATAGATTTTCTAATTCTTCTAAATATTTTTCTTTACTCTCATTTAACATAAGTTCATCTAGCGTTAATGAACCATCTTTATTTTTATCCTTTAAAATAGTATCACTTAAATCCTTTGAAATAGTATTATGAGCTTCATACATTTCATCGCTAATATCATCTCCTTTAGCATTAAGTTCTACGCTAGTAATTTGCAATAAATTATATTCATTTATCTCGCCATCAAGCCTTACTCCTAGCCTTGAGTTTAACATCTCTTCTTTACTAAGCACTGCATTTTGGCTAACTTCTAAAAATTTATTAGCAATCTCACTAAACCAACCTGCTACATAATTAGCAGCGTCGCCTTTTAAAATAGTTTTTCCATTTTCTTCTAAAAAATCATTTTTATTAAAAAAGCTTTTTAAATCTTTTAAAGTATCTTTATCTAAGCTAATTCCTACGCTTTTATTATCAAGACTAAAAAATACATTTAATTCTTTATCACTTGTTTTATATTCAAAATTATTTGTTTTTATATCTTGTCTTATTTGGCTTAGATTAATAGTGCTATTTACATCAGCTTTTTTACTAACACTTGTATTTATAAAAGAGCTTAAATCTACATAAAATCCATCTATTTTTAGCATTATTTCTCCTTTAACTTAAAGAATTAATTAAGCTTTTAAATCTAGTAATTTATAAGCTTTTAGCTCATCAATTAGCTTTATACTAAACTCGCAAAATTCTTCTAAATTATTTTTGTCTTTTAATTCTTTTTCTTTATCTTCATTTATCTTTAAAGAATTTGAGTTTTTAAATAATTTTATATCTTGCTTTAGTTTTCTTATGTGATTGTTTTCTTCATTAATAGCGTATTCTTTTAGCTTTGGATTGGCTTCTATTTTTTCTTTTTTATTTTTTAATTCTTCTTTTGCTTGATTTAAGTTTTTAAAATACTCGCTTTCATCTTCAATATATTGCTCTTTTACTAAAATTTCTCCATCTTTATCTTTATCAAAAAATATTCTATTATTAATCATTTTTGAAATAGTGTTTATATTTTTTTCGCCAACTTGACTTAAATATTCTTCATTTGCTTTTTCATTTAAAACTATTTTATCTAAAACATATATTCCATTTTTTTGTTGATTAAAATAAAGCCCATTAGTAAATGTATTCATTAATTCATCACTATTTAACACCCCATTATTATCGCTATCACTTTCAAGATATTTTAAATCAAAAGCAATCTCACTAAACCAACCTGCTACATAATTAGCAGCGTCGCCTTTTAAAATAGTTTTTCCATTTTCTTCTAAAAAATCATTTTTATTAAAAAAGCTTTTTAAATCTTTTAAAGTATCTTTATCTAAGCTAATTCCTACGCTTTTATTATCAAGACTAAAAAATACATTTAATTCTTTATCACTTGTTTTATATTCAAAATTATTTGTTTTTATATCTTGTCTTATTTGGCTTAGATTAATAGTGCTATTTACATTTTTTATTTTATGTAGGCTAGAATTTAAAAACCCACCCATATCACAAATATTTAAATCCATATTTAACTCTCCTTTAACTAAACTTATATCGGTTAATTTTATTTTTCTTTAAGAGTTTTTAGTAATAATTTACTAAATTTTAAAAAAAGGAGAGATTATGAAGAAATTATTTTCATCTGTTATTTTATTGTTAGCTTTAAGCTCAGTTATATATGCTGCAGGACACGAATATAAAAAACCAGTAAATCACTGCACGATTACTTGGTATGGCAAATTATATTGCAGCTCAAATATCAATGATTAATCAAAAGAATTACGAATTTATTCGTAATTCATATATAAGTTTTACTGCATTTATAAAATACAAAATTATTAAAAATTAAAAGAATTTAAATCTATTTATTTTTTATAAATATATCTAAACCACAAATTAGCATAATCAATCAAAGCACTTCTTTTATTTTTTGCAAAAAACTTATCATATTCATTGATTTTTACATATACGCTTTTAATGAATTCTCCATTATCAACGCCGCCACCAACTCCTACAATGTCATCATCGCTAACCCTAGCAAAAAATAAATGTTGAGTATTTACCCCACTACCAAATCCTGTATAAAATTTATTAATATAAACTAATTTTTTAGGCTTAAATCCTAATTCTTCTATACATTCATCTAAGGCGATTTCTTCTAAGCTTTTGTTTTTATCAATTATCCCACTACATAATTCAACCGAAAATCCACTCTCATAATCTTTACAATTTTCGTAATAATATAAAGGTGCTCTAAATTGTTTTACAAATATAAAACTATCCTTGCTCTCGTGATATAACATAATACTAACAGAATCAAAAGACTTTATAAAATCCCAATCTACCTTATGCTCGTTTATAACAAAACTAGCTCTTAAAGGTTTTATAAAATCTGATTTTTTAAACTCAACTATTTTAAAATCACTTATATCAATTTTCATTCAAGCTCCTTTAAAACCTTAAGCCCTATTTCATCAAATTGTTTATTTTTATAATGATTTTGCATTATATTATCAATACTTGCAGCAAAAATCATATAAATATATGACAAATCTTGAGTATTTAATGCTTTATAAAAATACTCATCATCAAGCCCACTAGCTATAATATCTATAGCTTCTTCGTAATTATTAAACTCATAGCCTAATAGTTCTAAAAATCTTTTAGCATTTGAATTAACCACAAAAATAGGCTTTTTTAAAAGAAAATTACTAAGCATTAAAGCCGTATCAAAACCAATGCCTTTAATATCCATAATCCAATCAAAACTAGCATTATTAATAAAATCATCAAAACTGCTAAAATCATTCACAATTGCCTTTGCTAAATCGCTAATTTTTTTTGCTTTTGTATTATAAAATCCACTTGCTTTTATTAACTCGGCTAGTTCTTTTACATCAATTAAAGCAAGTTTGTTTATAGAATTTGAAATAGGAATTTCAACATTTTTTAATGCTTTTTGAGTGTTTTGCCACTTGGTATTTTGACCTATTAAAAGAGCTAAAAATTTTGAAAAATCATCATAATTTTGCCATTCATAAGAACCTTGTAAATTATGTTTTAATAACGCTTTAAAAATACTAGCTCCATTAATCATTCAAATCCTTTTTTAGTTCATAAAATTGTTTAGCGATACGACCATTTTTTGTGCCTTTTAAATTTGCAAATTCTAAAGCCTTAGCCTTTATCTCATCACTAAATTCATCTTTAAATAATGATTTTACAATGCTTAAATACTGCTCTTGGCTCATTGAATAAAAATTAAGCCATATTCCAAATCTTTCTTTTAAAGCAAATCTATCATCGCTTTCATCTTTAAAATCAGCGTCTTGATAATTTGTATTACTTGATTTTAAAAGATTTTTATAATTTGAACTTAAAATAAACATTATATTATCACTTAATTTCTCGCATCCACCATCTAAAATCGGCTTTAATGCCTTAAAACTATCATCATTTATACTAAAGCTTATATCATCTAAAAATATTACGAATTTGTATTCTAATTCGCTTAAATCATCAATAATATATCTTAAATGCGATAAATCTTCTTTAAAAACCTCAACTATTCTTAAATCACTTTTAATAAATTCATTAAAAATAGCCTTGATTAAACTAGATTTGCCACAACCTTTTGCACCGGCTAATAAACAATGCTGATAGGCTTTGTTTTGTAAAAAATTATTCATATTATTTTTTAAGATATTAAATTCTTTATCCAAAAACAAAAGGTCTTTAAAATCAACCAAATCAAGGTTTTTAATAGGCTTAAAGCTACTAGTTCTTGCTCTATAACTAGCAGCTTTAAATTCTTTAAACAATGCTATCAAAACTAACTTCTTTTAAATCAGCCACACAAGCAATGTGCTTATAAATGCTATAAACTAATGCTAAGCGATTATTTTTAATCTCTAAATCATCAACATTTATCATAACATTATCAAAAAACTCATCAATGATAGGTTTAAGTGCAAAAATCTTACCTAAATTATCACTCACATCATCACTAAAACTAATATCTTTATAAGCTTTATATAATTTAATCTCATATTCATTACTTAATTTGCTTTCATCACAATATAAATCTTTACTATCTTTTATGATATTTGCAAGTCTTTTAAATGTTGAGATTTTGCTCTCATAATCTTTATCTTTTGCTAGATTTATAAGTGCTTTTATATTCTCATCAATTACTACTAAATCATTATTATTCACATTTAAAACCGCTTTTATAAAAGATGAATTTACGCTATATAAAGCATTAAATCTATCTGTAATAAAATTAAGCAATTTAACTTTATCATAATCTTTATAAAGACCTTTAAACTCGTTTAATAAATCTAATAAATTAAATTTAACGCCTAAATCAATTAGAATTTTAATAATACTTAAAGCTGCTCTTCTTAATGCGTAAGGGTCTTTATTACCACTTGGAAGCTTGTTTATACTAAATAAAGCCATTAAAGTATCAAGTCTAGTTGCTAAGATTACAATTTTACTTAATTTTGTGCTTGGGATAACATCATATAAATATTGCTCTTTAATAGCAGTGCAAACTTCACTAGAATACCCCATATTAGCAGCATAATATGAGCCTACAATTCCTTGTAATTCAGGGAATTCGCCTACCATTTGTGTCCTTAAATCAGCCTTGCTAAGTGTGATTGCATCTTTTATATTTTTTGTATTTTCATAAGCAAATAATTTTGCTAATCTTAAGGCAATTTCTTCTTCTCTTTGTTCTTTTTGTGCTATTGTGCCTAATTCTTGCATATAAATTGTATTGTTTAATAATTCAGGTTGTAAGCCAAGTTTTAGGTCATTTTCCCAGAAAAACAACGCATCACTAAGCCTTGCTCTTAACACCTTTTCATTACCTTTTTTTATAGTTTCTAAATCAGGATTGAATGAATTTGTAATCGTTATAAAATTATTGCTTAAAGAATTATCCTTATATACTGCAAAATAGCGTTGATTTTCTTTCATTGAAGTAATTATTACTTCAGGTGCAACTTGTAAAAATTCTTTATCAAAACTACCTAAAAGCGCTGATGGATATTCAGTAATTGCTACAACTTCTGCTAATAATTCTTCATCAATTTCAGCTTTTAAATTCCATAATTTTTCAATATTTCTTATTTCACTTAAAATGATTTCTAATCTATCTTTAGGATTTAAGATAACTTTGCCTTCTTTTAAAGTCTTAAAATACTCATCTTGGGTATTAAAAGATATTTTATCCATACTAATATTTCTATGAACGAAAGTGCTTTTACTTGAGTTTATATTAAACAAACTTGCATTAATTAATTCATCATCCATCATAACGCATAGTCCAGTAATTGGGCGAATAAAACTAAAAGTATTTGCACCCCAACGCATACTTTTACCAAAATTAAGACTTGTAATAAAGCTTTCTAAAATATCATTTATTAATTCGCTAAATAATTTACCTTTTTCTATTTTTTCTACATATAAACAAACTTTTCCTTTAATTTCTTTAAAGCTAAGTTCGTTTTCGCTAATATCTGCTTTTGCTAAAAAGCTCTCACCAGCTTTACTCAATTTCCCATCTTTATAGGCTACTTCTTTAGGAGCTCCGATTAATTCTATAACGCTATCGTTTGCTCTTTCGTTTGCTTTAAATGTAAAAACAAATCTTCTAGGAGTGTATAAAAACTCTAAATTACTAAATTCAATATTATTTGCTTTTAAAACCACTTCTAATTTATCTTTTATATTTGGTTCTTCTTTTAAAAAAGGAATTGCAGGTAATTCTTCTGTAGTTATTTCTATTAAAAACTTTCTCATTTTATCTCCTTAAATGTAAAACCTTGCTCTTTAAGAATTTTTCCAACTTCTTCTTGATGAGCTTTGCCTTTAGTCTCAAGTGTAATTGTAATATTTGCATCACCAAAATCAGTGCCTAATCTATCATAATCAACTTTTATTATGTTTGCTTGTGCGTCTTTTAAAGCCTTAGTTAAATCAAGTAATGCCCCTGCTTTATCAATTAAAGTTACGCATATTTGCATTTTTCTATAACTTTTAATAAGACCTTTTTCAATAATATTATTTAGCATTGTAATATCTATGTTTCCACCACTTAAAATGCAAACTACATTGCCACTTAGATTAGGAATTTTGCCGTGCATTACAGCAGCTACACTTGCTGCTCCTGCACCTTCAACTACTTGTTTATGTTGCTCTAATAAAAATAAAACCGCATTAGCTATTTCTTCATCGCTAACCATAACCATATCATCTACATTGTTTTTAATTATATTAAAACTATCTTCATTAACATCTCTTACAGCTATACCATCAGCTATTGTTTTTACCTTGTTTGAGTTTATGATTTTACCTTCATTAAAGCTATTTAGCATAGCACTAGCACCCTTGCTTTGCACTCCTATTACTTTAATATTTGGATTAATTTGTTTTGCTGCACTAACAATACCACTAATTAAACCACCACCGCCTACTGGAACGATGATATAAGAAATATTGTTTAATTCTTCAATTAGTTCTAAAAATATAGTCCCTTGTCCTGCCATTACAAACGGGTCAGCAAATGGGTGAATAAAGGTTAGATTTTTAGTCTTTTCTAACTCTTTTGCGTAAGCATAAGCTTCATCAAAATTATCGCCTTTAAGTATTACATTAGCACCTAAATTAGCTGTGCTGCTTACTTTATTTACTGGTGTTGATTCTGGCATTACGATATGAGCTGCTATACCAAACTTTGAAGCAGAAAATGCTACCCCTTGAGCGTGATTTCCTGCACTTGCTGCAACTACTCCTAGTTTTTTTTGCTCTTCATTTAAACTTGCAATCTTATTATAAGCGCCCCTTATTTTATAAGCTCCAATTGTTTGAAGATTTTCACATTTTAAATATATATTATATTTATCATTTGATAAAAATCTTGAATAATTAAAAGGCGTTTTAATTGCCACATCATATACTTTTTCTTTAGCCGCATATATTTTGCTAAGCTCTATCATCTTTCTTCCTTTCTAGGTAAAATCCACACTCTAAATGCTCTGAATTTATAAATTGGTCAAACAAAACAAATCTTTTTAACTCGTGAGTTTTGCATAATTTTTCTAAATCTATTTTAGCCGTTAATGGATTGCACGAAATATAAATTATATTATCATAGTTTTTTACTAAATTAACACATTCGCCTAAGCCACATCTTGGCGGGTCTATTAAAATATGTGAAAAACAAAAATCATCTAAATTTAAATCTTTTAGCCTATTAAAAGTTCTTACCTTATTAAAAGCGTCTTTTACTTCACTATCTTTTAGCCTTGCTGTAAAAATATTATTTACATTATTTAATTTGCAATTTTTATTTAAAAATGTCACATTTTTTTTACTAAGTTCTGTTGCAAAAACTTTTTTAAAAAATGGTGCAAGTGCTAAGGTAAAATTACCATATCCACAATAAAGCTCTAATAAATCATCGCATTTTTTATCTTTAAGACAAGATTTTGCAAACTCAAGCATATTTTCATTCATACTTAAGCTAGGTTGGATAAAACACTCATCATTAAACTCATACTTAATACCATTGCTAAAATGCTCTAAAATATCGCTTGGATATGATATTCTTTGTTTTCTTGATTGCATTATTAAATTAAGCTTTAAATTAGTTAATTTGCTTAATTTTTCGTAATAATTTTCTATTTTAAATTCTTTTATGTCTTTATGATATAAAAGCAAAACATTTAAAGTATAAAAGCTCTTAAAAAATCTAATTTCAAATAATTTATCTTTTAAAACTTCATCTAAAGCCTTAAGTAATTTAGGCATAAATTCTCTTATCTCATCACATATAAAAGAAGTATCAAAATCAGTTATTTTTACCTTATCTTTAAACATAGCATAAGATATTTCGCCGTTATTTTTGTATAAAGCAAAATTAACCCTAGTTCTTAAGCCATCTTTATAAATCTTCTCGCAAGGAATTTGAAATTCCTTGCAAACTAAGTCAAATTTATTCAACTTTTTTTCCTATTAAGCGAAGTGCTAAGCTCATCATAACAACACCTAAAATAATTGTTAAATACACATTTAAGCCAAGACTTACAGGAATATATCCAAAAATTACGCTAATAGCACATACTAAAAGAGCATAAGGCATTTGAGTTTTAACATGCGCACTTAATTCACATTTTGCACTCATTGCACTTAAAATTACGGTATCAGCTATCGGAGAACAGTGGTTTCCAAAAATAGCACCTGTTAAAACACAAGAAATATTTATAACCATATATTCATGAAGCTCATTGCCACTCATACCAGCTTCAAGACCAACTGCGTGTGCAAGTGGGATTGCTAAAGGCATTAAAATACCCATAGTTCCATAACTTGTGCCTATTGCAAAACTCATAGCCGAGCCGATTAAGAAAATTAAACTAGGAAGTAATACATGCGGAGTTGAGCCTGATAGTAATTGAACTATGTATTTATGAGTGCCTAATTCTTTTACAATTGCAGCTAAGCTCCAAGCAAAAAGTAGCATTGCAATTGTAAATATCATACTCTTCCAGCCATGTAGCCAAGTCTCTACTGCTTCTTTGTGATTGATTTTTTTGCGAACTAGACCTAAAATAACTGCTACAACACTAGCAAATAATGCAGCTTGAAATAATGCTAAGCTTGAGTTTGCTTCACCTAAAGTAGTTCTTATCGCATAAAAACTTAAATAATTTTCTTCAATCTTGCTTAAAATGTCTGCTTTATCAGGGTCATCTATAATTGCATTTAAACCACTAAAATAAAAACTTGCTAAAGCTGTAATAATAAGAGTTAAAATAGGAATTAAAGCATCACTAATTTTATGCTCTACTCCATCATTTGGTTTTAATTCACGCTCAAGTTCAGCTCCAACATCAAGTGCAGCTTCACTTACTATTCCTGCACGAGCATTTTTTTCAGCTATATACATTGAGCCAAATTCTCTTTGCTGAATAGCTGTTAAAACAACGAAAATTAGCATAAAGATATTATAAAATCTATAAGGAATTGTTTGCATAAATACTCCAAAAGCATTTACATCGCTAATTCCTACTAAAGAATAAGCAGTTTTAATAAGTCCAACTTCAATACCTATCCAAGTAGAAATTATCGCAATTCCTGCAACAGGTGCAGCGGTGCTATCAAGTATGAAGCTTAATTTCTCACGAGAGATTTTAAACTTATCAGCAATTGGTCTCATAATAGGACCAACGGTTAAACTATTTGCATAATCATCAAAGAAAATACAAAGCCCTATAAGCCAAGTGCTAACTTGAGCTGAAACAGGACCTTTTACAAAACGAGTAAGCGCAAGTGCAACTGCGTTTATTCCACCCATTTTAGTAATTAATGCAACCACACCACCTATACAAAATACTTGCAAGATTACTCCTGCATCATCGCTATCTATCATAGCATCTAGCAAATGTTTTACTATATTTGAAAATGACGCTAAAAATAAATTTACCCAATCCATAAAAGATGGATTATTATAAGTAAATGTATAAGTATCATTTACAATATTTGCTGTGTAAAAATTAGCAAAAGCTAGAAGAAAAGTCCCCGTAAAAACACCTATAAATAAAGATAAAATTACTTCACGAGTAATAAAAGCTAAAATAATAGCCATTAAAGGCGGTAAAAGTGTTAAAACGCCATATAATTGCATATTGCTAACGCTTGTATCAGCTGCGTTTGCAAATATACTAAAAAACATTAAAAACAAAAATCTCATTTTAAATTCCTATTTTAAATTCTACATTCTTTTTGATACTAAACAAGCCGTAATAAAGGCAACAAATGCTACTAAAACTATATAAGCTCCACCACCGATTTGATATAAAAATAGTGGATTTTCACCAATTGCAACTTTGTTTAAAAACGGCAATAATATAGGAGTTATAAATCCTGCTATTGCGTAAGCTAGGTTGTAGCTAAAGCTAATTCCACTATAACGAATTTTTGCAGGGAAAATCTCAACCATAATTAAAGGTGTAAAGTTCATAAGTCCTGCACTAAGAGTTGCTAATAAATAAAAACTCACAAGTAAATTAATATCCTTGCCTATATACAACTCATAAAAATACATCGCACCAAAAACACCCCAAAGAATGGCAAAAATCTTATAAATCCTACTAATTCCAAATTTATCACTTAAAAATCCTGTTAAAACACAACCAATCATCATAGCAAGTATTCCATACATTTGAAGAAGGGTATTATCAACAGGGTCTAATTTCATAACAGCTTTTACGAAATTTGGAGCAATTAATAAAAATACAACCACACAAGCAGTTAAAACCCAAGTAACTAAAATAGAAATAAATATCCCAAATCTATGATTTTCTATAACATCTTTTATAGGAAGTTTTACTAAAGAATCACTTTCTTTCATCTTTTTAAATACAGGAGTTTCATTTAAATATCGTCTAAGATATAAAGAGATTATTCCAAAAATACCACCTAAAGCAAATGGAATTCTCCAACCCCAATCCTTTAGCTCTTCGGTAGTAAAATTAAGCTGCATAATAAGTGCAACCAAACAACCAAGTAAAATTCCACCAACAACGCTTGAAGTTAATAAGCCTATAAATAGACCTTTTTTGTTATCTTCACTATGCTCTCTTACAAATACCCAAGCACCAGGTAGCTCTCCACCTATTGCCATACCTTGAAAAATACGAACAAATAAAAGTGCAATAGGGGCTGCATATCCAATTGTCTCATAAGTTGGAATAATAGCAAGTGCAAAAGTAGGAATTACCATAAGTAAAATACTTAGCATAAACATATTTTTTCTACCAAATTTATCTCCAAAATGTGCCATCACAACGCCGCCTAAAGGACGAGCTAGATAAGCTGCTGCAAATGCTCCATAAGTATTTAGCTCTTGCCAAAACGGACTAAGCGTATTTGGGAAAAAATGATGTGCAAAATAAGATGAAAAAAATACAAATATAATAAAGTCATAAAACTCAAGAGTTCCACCAAGTGAGCTTAAGGCTAGAGTTTTTACTTCTTCTTTGTTTAATTTTTTTGTCATATATCTCCTTTTTCGTAATTTAATTTATCTCTATTAATAGCCAATTCTTCATAAGCTTCGCTAATAAATTTATTTATTTGATAATCAAATGATGAAGTATGAGATAAACCTACAATTACTTGAACTTTAGCACCTTTTACTCCAAAACGATTTTTCATAGCTTCTTGCCTAACTTCATCTATATAACTCTTAACTACAACCTCATCTTCATTAATAATAAAAACTAAAAACTCATTTCCACTCCAACGAGATATGTATTTTTCATAGTTTTCACTATTTTTTCTTAATATATATGCAAATTCTTTTAAGACTTCGTTGCCTAATTCTGTTGTGTATTCTTCGTTAATTTTTCTTAAGTTATTAATCTCTATTACTATTACACTAGCTTGAGTAATTACATCTTCATCAGCATTATGTTCAAGTTTTGCATTCATAATTTCTAAGAAAGAATATTTATGATAAGTTTCAGTTAAGGTGTCAAAACTAGTAAGTCTTTTTAAATGGCTCTTTCTGTTTTCATCATTAACAAATCTAATAACCTGACCTAATTCCATAATAATTTGGGTAAAAAATATAGCACTAACTACGCAAATTATATTGATAATATATATAAATACTTGTCCTGGCTCTTGATACGCCTTGTCGCAATAGAAAAATAAAAATAAATATAACAAGAAATAAACAAAAGGAAATATAAAAATTAAAGCAGAATATTTTCTTAAATTAAGATAATAATAAGATGTAAGCATAATTAGATATAAATCAAATCCATATCCCCAACCAATACTTAAAGAAAAATAAGTAGCTGTAAAAATTGATTCTAATTGAAATAAATACCAAGCATAATGCCTAACGCTTATAAAATTTACTCTTATAATTTTTTTAAACAATGATGATTTAAAAGATTTTTTACCATTTAAAATCTTTCTATATCTATTATAAAAATAATTTTTTTCTCCAAAACTCTTATAAAGTTTTCTACCAACAAACAATAAGAATAAAAAAGCTAAATAATATAAAGATGTTGCAAAAATTTCATAAGAAGTAATTATAAAACCATTGTAATAAAAAATCAAACCAGTAAAAAATCTAGCAAAAAATAAAAATAGACTATTTACTAATATCAAAACTTCATATTTAACCACTTTAAACCTTTTAATTTATATCGTCATATCCACTTTTATACAATATATACTCACGACCCATTGTTTTTGTTTCATATTTTAATTTTACGGTTTCATTTATTTTTTCTAATAAAACTTTAGGTCTTTTTTGAGTATCTATATGCTTGTGGTATTTTGCAACAATTTTTAAATAAATATCAAAATTATCTTTTTTCTTTCTAATCATCTTATCAAAATCTTTGCTTATTGATTCAAGTAAGAAATAAAACTTAGAGCTTTCTTCTTCTAAAATTAATACAAAAGTATTTAAATCCCATTTAATTATAATTTCATCATTAGGATAATAAACTCTTAAAAGACTTAAGAATTCATTCATTACTTTATTTTGGTAGTAGTAATCTATCTTAAAATATGAATCTTGGTCTTTTTGAACAAAAGCTATCTCAAATATACAAACATTAAGATTATTGTATTGATTTTGTTGTCTTTGTAAAAGCAATTGTGTGAAATCTTTTTTATCAATTAGATTGAATTTAGTATGTATTTTTTTAGTTATTTTTATATGACTTTTATTTACAGATAATTTTTCTATATCTTCTATTGATTTTAGACCTACTACATGGTTGCTAAATACTATGCTAGAAAAAACTACAAAAACAGAAATTATAAATAATAAATTAGAAAAAAAACTCTCCTTATAATAAGGATGCCAAAAATAATAATCAATTAAAAATAAAGATATAAATATAGTTAATAGCACTAAATAAGTAATATTTGCTATCAATAATCTTTTTTTAGAATCATTTATAAACATTATATAAATCAAAGTGGCTAGCAAAATAATATATAAATGAGCCCCGCCTGCCATAGAATATAAATATATATTACAACAAATAGCAATGATTATACATGCCCCACCACCCATAAAGCTAAACCAGTCAAGATACCTTGCTACTGATTTTTTCTTTCTATTTAAAAGTAAGGCATAAAATAAACAAGCACAAACAATATACAAACTTGATATAAAAAATTCTTTAGCAAAAAGCATAGTAATACCTAAAAAACCAAATGTAATAATTATGGTTAATATTAAAATTACATAAATTCTTTTTAAGGTAATATTATGATTTCTTATATCTTCATAGGTATCATAAAGCTCTTGTATAAATTCTACTCTTTGACTATCGTATTCTCGCATTATGCCTCGTCATAACTATAATCATCGTCATCATACATATCTTCATCATATATATTATATTCATCAAGACTGCTTAATTCATCATCAAAATCTTGCTCAAATTCGTCATCAAACTCATCTAACTCATCGTCAAATTCGTCTAATTCATCATCAAAGTCATCATATTCACTAAAGCCATCTAACTCGTCATCTTCATAATCTAAAAACTCATCATCATCGTAAGCCATATAATTTTCCTTAATAAAATTAAAAATGCTAATATACCATTTTATTTATATTATTTGTTAAAATCTAAGCAAAAATAAAGGAAAAAAATGCAACTTACACACATAAACGAGCAAAATAATCCTACTATGGTTGATGTTAGTGATAAACAAATTACTAAAAGAAGAGCTTTAGCAAGTGGCAAAATCACAATGAACGAAGAGGCTTTTAAAGCAGTCTTAAACGGAAATGCTAAAAAAGGAGCGGTAATAAATACAGCTATTGTTGCAGCTGTTATGGGAGCTAAGCAAACATCAAATTTAATTCCAATGTGCCATCCACTACCAATTAGTAAAGTTGAAGTAGATATTGAGCCAATTGAGAATGAATTTGCTTTTAGACTAAATGCAGTGGTAATCACCGAAGGAAAAACAGGTGTAGAAATGGAAGCATTAAATGCTGTTAGTGTAGGCTTATTAACGATTTATGATATGGTTAAAGCAATTGATAAAACAATGGTTATTGATGATATAAAATTATTAGAAAAAGACGGAGGCAAAAGTGGTCAATTTAGAAGAAATTAAAGCTGATTTAAAGATAGAATATCCTTGCAACTGGAGCTATAAAGTAATACTTGATAAAGATGATGATATAAATGAATTAGTAAAAAAGCTAGATATTAAAAATGCAAAAATTGAAAGTTCAAAATCTACAAGTAATTATAAAAGCTATAACCTAAGCCTAGAAGTGCCAAATGAAGCTTATAGATTAGAATTATTTTCTACTCTTAAAAAACATTCTAAATTTGTTTTATAAGGAAAAACTATGAAGAATATATTATTTAATGAAATACAAGAAAAAGCAAAAAAAGAATTTATTAATTCAAACGATGATGGATTAATCGCTAGATTATATACCAAGTATTGTGAAGAGCTAGAGAATTTAGAAGCGCTTACAAATGAGAATAAAAATATAGTTTTAAAAGCCCTTTTAAGAGCAAAAATGTCTATAAAAGAGCAAGAGATTTATACTCTTACAAATGAGCTTGAGATGATTAGAAAAGAAATAAAGTCAAAAGAATTAGAGCTTTATAATATTACAAAATCAAGTTTTAATGAGCTAAGTAAGGTAGTCCAAAATGATATTCAAAAAGAATACCTTGAAGAACTTATGTTAAATGAAGCAAACTCATTGCAAATCCTTTACGAAACTTCTCAAAATGCTTTTATAAATGTTCTTGAAACTAATATAATGATAGAAGAAAGATGCTTTTTAATAAGTAATTTTATGTTAATTAATGCACTTGAATATGCTAAGTTTAATAAGGATAAAATAATTAATGCAGCTGAACTTATCTTAAAAGCAGCACTTGAACTAGCAAATGAATGGCAAAGCTATGCCGAAGAGCTTTTGACTGGAGTATTAAATGGACTTTTAGAAGGTATATTTGCTATCTTAGAAAGGCTTAAAAAGGATTTAGAAGTTAGCTTAAGTGATAATGAACTTGATAATATGAAACTATCTCTTCTAAGTCTTGAGCGTGATTTTATAGCTATGATTAAGACAAATCTAAATAACGATGCTTCAGGTAAGGCACTTGAAAATATTTTAAATAATAAACTTGATAATAATTTTGCTAAATTTGCAAGATTAGTAAGAGAAAACAAGCAACTACTAAATATAAAATTAATCAAATTTCAAAATAGCGAGCTAAACGAAAAAATCAAAAAAGAATTAAATACTTTAGAAAAAGCTTATAATGAATTTGATGTAAAAAAATTAGCTTCAAATATTTTCACAAAATTTAAGAAGAACTAAAAAAAGAATTTGAAACTCTCGTTTCAAATTCTAAAAATTATTTAACTTTTATATTACTAAAAATTGCTGGAGTATAATTTACACCCATATTAAATACTTTTTCATCAACCTTTTTAGCATATTCATTTTTTCTATCTTGGTCAATTTTTTTGTATTCAACACCATCTTGATAATATTTTCTTAATATTGCGATTTTTTCTTCATCAGTTTTAGCTGTTTTGATTTCATCAAAAATATTAAGCGATTTATCTAAAGCATTCTCGTGCATTGGAAGTGGAGTTAAAACAAATTTAATATTAGTTTTTTTCAAATCTTCTTCTATATTTTTTAAATGTTCTCTACAATAAGGACAATCAGGGTCGCTAAATACTACCATTGCAGTATTGCTATTTTGCTTTCCTAGATTAATAATCATATCAGGATTTTCTTTAACAAAATCTGTTAATAATAAGCTTAATTTCTCTTGTTTTTCTTTTTCTTTTTTAGCCATAAAACTAGCTTTTAAATCTATACTTTCTTTCATATTAAGCATAGTTGGTGTTCCATAAACTCCATCACTAAAGAAAACATCAGAGCCAACTACAACTCCATCTTTTAATAAATTAAACTCTACCATTTCAAATTTTGAATCAGGAACTTTATCAACTTTTACTAATTCTACTTGAATATTTTCTGGTGTAATTGTTTTTACAAATTCTATAACTTTATCACTAATTTTGCTAGCACTTAAAGCGCTTACAACCGACATTGCTAATATTATTTTTTTCATACTAATCTCCTTAAAAAAATAAAAGTTTAATTTTGCATTAAATAGCGTTTATTGTCAATATTTTTTACGCCCTTTAAAGTGTCTAAATACTCAAGTAAAGCAATGGCATATTTTCTACTTAAGTCATATTCATTTTTAAGTTCTTGCACTCCTACACCTATTTTTAAAATAGGGCTTATGTTTTTTACAAATTCTTCAAGTGCTTGTGTGCTAATAAAATAATTATGTGCTAGTCTTTTTACCTTATTTTGAGAACATAATTTCTTCATAATATCATCGCCACTTTTTCTATCTAAATTAAGCTCATCATAGATATTATAAGGAGCTTTTGGGGTTAGGCAATTTAATTCATCATATATTTTTTCTTCATTATTTTCTAATAATTTTTCTAATTTTTCGCCTTTTTTATAAAAAAGACCATTATTAAATTCTAAAAAATCTAAATCTTTTAAAGCCAAATCACACAAAAACTCATCAATTCCTAATGATTTTTCTAAGCTTTTTGCACTTTGTAATGAATAAGGGTTTTTAGTAAAAAGCTCTTTTATATTGTTTTTTGTATCTTCTAGGGCTTTTTTTGCATATACACAAGCACCATTTAAATCTACTATCTCACCTACTTCTTGAGCGTATTCTAAGGCTTTTTGCGTGCTTAGATTAAATCTTTGCGGCGCACAAAAAAGCCCAAAACCTGAACTATGATTTTGATTTAATAAAGCAAAAGCACTTTTAAAATCTTTTTGCTCTAAAGCATTTAATAATTCAATCATTTTTGATTTTTTAAGCGGCTCTGTAAGTGGATTTAACACCACTCCACCAGCAACAGCACGAGCATTTTTTAAGATTATAAAAGGCTCATTAAAACTTAGAGCAATTGGTTTTTTTAATACAAATTTTGCAAATCTATCGTATTGTAAAAATTTCGCTTCAATTTGCTTATTGGCAGCACAAAACAATACATTTTCATCATGCTTTAATTTACCTTCTAAAGTAGTATAAATCTCATTTGCACTTCTTAAATAACCCTTAGAATAAATGATATTTCCTACTTTTAAATTCCCTTTAAAGACAAAAGCAACCCTAGCAGGTGCTACTACACTTTCTACATTTTTATGCTGAACTTCAATTGATTTTATTTGAATATTTTCTAATTCATCGCTTAAATAAGTTTTGCATTCTAATTTGCCACTTTTTAAAATACCCGTTGCTACAAGACCAATGCCTTTTACATTAAATACTCTATCAACATTGATTTTTAAAGCAAAATCTTCATAATTTGGAACTTTTAAACTCAATAAATATTTTTTAAGCTCATCTATGCCTAATTTATTTTTAGCACTTACTAAAAATACTCTAATAGGCGTAAAATCAAGTTGCTTTAAAATCTCTTGCTTTTTAGCATCAATATCTTGGCATAAATCAATTTTATTTAAAACTAAAATTATATTTTTTACACCCATAATTTTTAAGATAAAAATATGCTCTAAGGTCTGCGCTTTTAGCCCTTCGTTAATATCTACAACAAGCATTGCGTATTCACTTTGAATACCACCTATCATTGTCTTAACCAGGCTTTCATGACCTGGCACATCAACAAATGAGATATGCTCTAAGTGTGAAAAGCTCAAATCAATAGTAATCCCACGCTTTTGCTCTTCAGGTGTATTATCTCCATCAAAATCATTTAAAGCTTTAATTAATGAAGTTTTGCCGTGGTCAATATGACCTGCGGTTGAAATTATTAACATTTATAAAGTCCTTCCTTTCTCCATAGTGCGAAATTTTTTTCATATCCTATGCCGTAATCTTCGTAAAATTTAGGGCAATTAATAGCCATTTCTTGAGTTTTGTTTGGCTCATCGTGTGGATAAATATAGTATTTTTCTTTATCAGGATGATTATTATCTAAATATGTTGGTATTTGCAAGGCTTCATTGTTATTTACAAATTCTAAGGCTTTATTGATTGCTTTATAAGATGAATTTGATTTTTTAGAATTAGCTAGAAAAACTACACATTGAGAAAGTGTAATCCTTGCTTCAGGTAAGCCAATGTCTTTACATATTTGCAAACACGAATTAGCTATTACTAAAGCATTTGGATTTGCATTGCCTACATCTTCACTAGCAAATATACAAAGCCTTCTAGCAATGTATAAAATATCAATACCTGCATTTATCATTCTAGCAAGGTATAAGATTGCTGCATTTACTTCACTTGCTCTTAAGCTTTTAATAAGGGCTGAAGTTAGTAAAAACTCATCTTCTTTATTGCTAATATAATTTGGTCTTAGTGCTTTTAGCTTTTCTAGGCTGATATTTTTAAAAACATTTGCGTATCTTAAAAGATTTAGCATTGCTCTTGCATCGTTTGAGCTTGATTTGATTAAATAATCTTTTATTTCTGTGCTTAAATTAGGTTGAGCTTGTTCTAAAATCTCTTTTAATTCATCATAACTTAATGGCATAAACTCAAAAAACAATAACCTAGAGCATAAAGCCTTATTTAGTGAATACAAAGGATTATGAGTGCTTGCAGCTAAAAAATAAAAATTATTTTCTTCTAAAGGTTTTAATAATACATCTTGAACGCCTTTATTTAAACGATGAATTTCATCAATAAATACAACAGGCTTAAAAAGGCTATCTTTTTTAATAACTTTTCTAAGTTCTTCAACGCTAAAGCTAGCACCATCAAACTCATAAAAATTAGTTTTTAATTCTTTTGCTATAAATCTTGCAAAAGTGGTCTTACCTACCCCGCTTGGACCATAAAAAACACTATGCGGAATTTCTTTTGCTTTTATAAACTCATCAAAAATTTCTCTTACTTTATCCTGCCCTACCATTACTATCCTTTAAGGGCATTGTAATGATTTATTTTAAAAACTTAGCAAAGCTTAAAGCAAAATTAATATATTTTCCAAATCCAAATTCTTTTAAAATAAACAATGATATTTCTTTTAAAATATCAGGTTTTACTTCTTTAACTTCTACTTCTTTTTTAGGCATAAATTTATTCACTAATTCACTTGCCTTGCTTACAATTACTTGAGTTTTTGTAGCTTTTCTAGGTTTTTTAAAAAGTGCAAAAATTGATTTTGCAAGTTTTTTAATAAACGAAAACATTTTCCAACCTTTATTGATAATAATTTTACAAATTATAATTATTTTTGATTAATAAAGTGATATTATTTTTCATAATCTTTATTGAAATTATTTTTAAATTCATTTTTAACTTTAATTTACTAAAATAAGCGTTTTTTTAATTAAGGAAAGTATATGCAAAATAAACTAAAAGAATATGCAAAATTAGTTGGTAACACGCCTTTAGTTGAAGTTGAATATTTATATAAAAATAAAAAATCAAAAAGCTATTTTAAACTAGAATATTTTAATCCAAGTGGCTCTATTAAAGATAGAATGGCATTAGAAATTATGCAAAATGCTGTTAAAAATAATGAATTTAAAGCTGGTATGAGCATAGCCGAAGCAACTAGTGGAAATACAGGTATAGCTTTTTCTGCTTTAGGTGCTTTTATAGGTGCTAGTGTTGAGATTTTTATGCCTTGCTGGATGAGTGAAGAGCGTAAGAAAATAATTAAAAGTTACGGAGCAAAATTAAGAGAAGTTAGTGCTTGTGAGGGTGGATTTAGTGGTAGTGTAAGACTTGCTGATGAGAGTGCAAAAAATGGCAATGTATTTTTACCTCATCAATTTGAAAACGAAAGCAATGTAAAAGCCCATGAAAAAACTGCAAATGAAATTCTAAACACTCTAAAAAAACACAATCTAAAGCCAGATTGCTTTGTAGCAGGAGTTGGAACAGGTGGGACTATAATGGGAATTGGCAAGGTATTAAGACCACTTGGAGTAAAAATATGCCCATTAGAGCCTGAAGGTTGCGCTAGTATGAGTAATCCTGGAGAAAATTCAGAGCATAGAATTCAAGGCATAGGAGATGGTTTTGTGCCTGATATTGTAAAGCTAAATGAATTAGATGATATCATCATAGTAAATGATATAGATAGCGTTATAATGGCACAAAAACTAGCTAAAATCGGACTTGGAGTTGGAATTTCTAGTGGAGCTAATTTCTTAGGTTGTATTAAAGCTAAAGAGCTTTTTGGAGATTGCGTAAGCGTTAGTGTATTTGCTGATGATAATAAAAAATATCTAAGCACTGATTTAATGCTAAATATGCAAGATGAAGAAAGATTTTTAAGCAATAAAATTGAATTAATCGGATTTAAAGTATTATAAGGAGAAGATATGAAAAAATTAATTTTACTAAGCATAATTTCAAGTATTGCAATGGCAGATTGCTCTTATAAAATCAACAAATTAGAGCGTGAATTAAGCTATGCAAAACAATATGGCAATTTTAATAGAGTTAGAGGTTTAGAAAACGCTTTAGCAAATGTAAGAGCACATTGTGGTGGCGGTAGTGTTTATAATAATGATTATTACACTAGAAAAAATGAGATTAAAGACACTATTGAAAGATTAGAAGATGAAGCTGAGCGTAAGATTGATAGGATTGAAGACAAGCTTGATGAATTAAATGATATGAAAAATAGTATGAGTAAAGACGAATACAAAAGAAGAAAAGCAGAATTAAAAGCTGAAAAAAATCGTATAAAAGACGAATATAAAAGACAAAAACAAGCTTTAAAAAACTCTTATAAATATTAAAAAAAGCCTAATTTTTTAGGCTTTAATTCTTCAATAATTGCTTAATCGCTAAAGATGATAATAAAAGCCCCATAGAAGCAGTCATTCCCATAAAAGACCCTAGCCCAACACACATTGGCTCTTCTTCGCTATAAGCCATTTTAAATTTACCCTTAAATCTGCGTTTTTTAAGTTCAAGTCTAACGGCTTTTGCTAAAGCACACATTTTGGTCTTATCCCAATTTGCAACCTTTAATTTTAAAGGGTCAATTCTTTTTGCAGCCCCACCACTGCTAATAAAACTAATGCCTTTTTCATAAGCAATTTCAGCTATATCGCATTTAGCTTTAACATCATCAATACAATCAATTATTAAATCAAATTCTTTATCTTTTAAAAACTCTAAAAAGCTTTCTTTAGTGATTAATAACTCATAGCAATTTGCCTTATAAAATTCAGCAAAAACGCTAGCCTTACTAAGTCCAATATTTTCAGAATGTAATTGTCTATTTTGATTACTAGCTTCAAAATAATCCTTATCAATCCCACTTACATTAATACCAACTCTAGCAAGTGAGCTAAAGCACATACCACCAACTCCGCCAAGCCCACAAATTAGCACTTTTTTTGAACTCAATTTATCATAATTATCTTGAAATAATAATCTAGCTCTTGCAAATCTCTCACTCATTTTCTAACCATTTCTTTACTTTTTTTAATTCTTTTTTAGCCGTTAGATTTAGCTTAATTGGAGTAATACTTGCATAACCTTGTCTTACATAATCAATATCATCATCTTTTGCTTTTACCTTGCTTAAATCATACAAGCTATCTAGCCAATAATACTCTAATCCTCTAGGGTTTTTACATATTTTACTTGAGAATTCATATCTCATTTTACCCATCTTACAAACTTTATAACCTTTATAATCACTCTCACAACTTGGATAATTTACATTTAAAAATCTTCTTTTTTTAAGTGGATTAAGCTTAAGTAATTTTAAGATTAATTTAACAGCAAGTTTACTTGAACGCTTAAAATCTATATCTTTTTCATAAAGTTGAGAAAAAGCAATCGCATTCACTCCACAAAGCACACTCTCCATACAAGCAGCCGCCGTGCCTGAATAGGTTATATCTTCAGCTAAGTTTGCTCCATTATTAATCCCACTTACTACCAAATCAGGTAATTTATCCTTAAAAATAGTGCAAAATGCAAGATTTACGCAATCACTTGGAGTGCCGTCTTTTAAGGCATAATAATTTTTCTTAATTTTTACAAAACTTAGTGGATGATTTAGTGTAAGCGAATGCGCACAAGCACTCTTATTGCTCCAAGGAGCAACCACAAAAACTTCTAAATCTTTAATCTTTTTAAGCCTTTTTCTAAGTGCTAGAAGACCTGGTGCATCATATCCATCATCATTGGTTAATAATATTCTCATTTTTACCTTTTCATATCAAAATCTATAAATAATTTTATTTTTTTATCATTATTAAATAATTCTAATCTATATCTCATAGTGCTTAATAAACAAGTGCTTACCACAAACTCACTTTCATAATCTCCGTTATCAAGTCTAATAAGCTCGGCATTTATAACACCCATATCCATATTAAGCCCATATAATTTAAGATTTAGATTATCGTATTTAGGTAAGCCTTTAATTATTAATTTAGTTTCTTCCATAAATCTTATCGGACGATTAATAATTTCAAAACTAATTTTTCTACCTTTGAAATCTTTTTCGCATATATCTTTATTAATAGAGCATTTAAGTGGAGTGTTTAAATAATTTTCATCAATTTTTTCATCATCACAAGCTATGAAAAATAAAGCTAAAAATATTAACACAACTCTCATTTTAAATTCCTTCTAATAGCAACCAAACTAAAGATTATTAGGATAATTACGCTAATTATTAGCCATAATGGGCTTTCAAAATTGCTCTTTTCTCCTGCGTAAGAATGCTTACCTACTAAATAATAATTCACTCCAAAATAAGTCATCAAAATAACGCCAAATCCCCACATACTAAGCAGTGCGTATAATAATTTTGATTTTAATTTTAAATGCACTAAAATTGCATATATTAATATGCTTATTAAAGACCAAGTCTCTTTGCTATCCCAGCCCCAGTATCTTCCCCAAGACTCATTAGCCCAAATTCCGCCCAAAAAATTCCCACAAATTAATAATAATAAGCCTAAATGATTTGCTAAATATATTTGAATATTTGCCTTATCGTAAGGTTTTTTAAATATTACGCATAATAAATAAGAAAAGCTAATTAAAGCACTTAAGCCAAAAAATCCATAAGAAGCAGCAATTAAACTTACATGAATACTAAGATAAGGAGAATTTAAAACAGGCATTAGATTTGTAATTTGTGGATTAATATCATTAAGATGTGCTGTAAATAATGTAGCAACGCTAAACAATAAACACAAGCTAAGTAATAGATTTTTTCTAAAAACAAGTCCAGCAAAAACGGAGCTTAAAGCAATATAAATTAAACTCTCATAAGTATTAGTAAGCGGAGTAAATCCTGCTACAAAACCCCTTAATCCAATGAGAATTAAATGGATTAAAAATAGTATTAAAGCAAGATAAAAAATAATTTTAGTATTTTTATTTATCACAAATAAAGAAAGTATAAAAAGCACTAAATAAGCAAAACACAAACTATAAAAAGCATCATATTTGCTTAAAAATATTTGAGTTTTAATCTGTGCTTGGCTAGGTAAAAAATCAAACTGATTTTGCAAGTTTTTAATCTTAGATAAAATCTCATTAGCCTTGCTATAATCATTAGTTTTTTTAGCAATTACTAAAGAGCTTAAATATTCATTAATTAGCTTTTGATTATCCAAGCTTATATTATTTGCAAATGGGCTTTGCAAGTGGTTTTCATCAGGAATTATCTTAAATAATTCTGCTGTAAAAATTAAATATAAAATATTCACACTCTCATCAACTCTAATCAAATCCTTATCATAATCATTAAAATTCGCTTCTCCTTTAGCATAGGTTTTTTTAATTTCATCTTTTAATTTATAACTTGAACCATCGTAAAAATCACTAAATTTTGCTTGTTTTTCACAATTTAAAAATTCTCTTAATTTAGGATTTTTGACCCTAATTAATCTAGCTTCATTTACATAAGTAACATCGGTAATTAATCTAAATATCTCTTCACTTGCAGCGTTTTTATTAGGACAACCAATTTTATTGCATAGCTCTAGTGAAAAAGTATAAAATGGCAAAAATCTATCATTTAAATCTTGAATAATTAAAGAATTTAATTCATTTATATGAGAGTTAAAATCATTTGCTTTTAAATTTGGACTAAGAATTATTATAAAAACAACACTTAAAGCCTTAAAATATTTTCTAGTTTTTAGACTAAATAAATTTAAAAAACACCCAATAAACAATAAAGCATAGCCAATATAAGTAGGAGTTTTGCCTAAATCTTTATTAGCACTTAAAATCGTGCCTTTTAAATCTTCATCGTAAGAATGCTGAAAATACCTAATACCTTTATAATCAAGCACTTTATTCATAGCTATTTTTACATCTATTTTTTGATTATTATCTAAGATTAATAACTCACTTTCATAATCTTTTGCACTCTTGCTACCTGCGTGGGTTATTAAATTAAATCGTTTTAGATAAATATCAAAATCAAGCTTTAAGCTCTCTTGCTTCCAAGAAATATCATAATCATTTATCTTAATATTATCGTTTAATGCAAGTATTAGTTTTTCTTTTGAAATTCCTGATTCAAATTCCACTCTAATCGCTTGTAAATTACCCCCGCTCATACTAAGTGCGTCTTTTGAATGAACTAAATAATTTAAAGCCGAAAAAGAAAACTCATCTAGCAAATATATACCATCTTTTAATTTAAAATCACTACTTAAAATTTGATTTAAGAATTTCATTTCTTGATTAGTATTTATATAAAACTCATTATCTTTTATATAAAAATTAACATAATTAGTGCTTGTTTTGTTAAAGCAAAAATCAATATTAGCAACACTAACGCATTCATTATAATTAATCTCAACATCACTATATCCACTATCAAAATTAAATCTTAATTTTAAATAACTAGGGTCGTTTAAATCATCACTTTTTACCTTAGTAATCCCTGCTTCATTGCTAAAATCAACAAACCTTAAACTTGCATTATCAAGTTTTATAATCTCATTTAAATTACTAGTTTTACTGATTTTATCATTATGTTTTAAGACTAATTCAGTTTTTGTGCTTTTTATCTCATTTGCTTTATTATCAACCCTTAAATGAATAATGCCTTCAAAACCAAAAAAATGAGTTAAAACAGCACCAATAAATATAAAAATAAAAGAAATGTGAATTAAAAATAATGAAATATTTTTATAAAGTTTGTATTTAAAAATCGCATAAATCACACTTAAAAACAATAAAACCATAATCAAGTGAAAATACCAAGCATTATAAACTAAACTCATAGCATAACTTGTGCCTTTTGCACTCTCAATAAATGTAGCAACCCCACAAAAAATAGCAAAAATTAGCATATAAACTAAAGAAATCTTTAAATTTAAAAATTTATTTAAAAACATTATTATTAAAACTACTTTCTTTTAAAATCATTCTTAATTGATAAAATTTATTATCTAAACTTAAAGCTATATTTTATAATAAAAGCCTTAAAAAATAAGAAAATTAATTAAAATTATTTAATACATTTTTTCTCCTTTTTGAATTATTTAAATTATATTTTATTTTTTATATTTTTTTAAGAAAGCTTTAAATGAAATTGGATTAAACTTCATTGTTGTAATTTTAATTTTAAGGAGAAAGCTATGAAACGCTTGTTAGCACTAGGTAGTGCCTGTATTATGTTATATGCTAATAATATAACACCTCAAGCTGATGGTATCGAGCCTAGAACTCTTCACGATTATGTAAATCAAGAAACTGATTTTATAGAGTTCTTAAAAGATCGCCATCCTATGTTTAAATACGAAAAGGAAGGAAATTTAGTTGGAAAATATTCTATTTCTAATCGCCAAGAAGAATTCGTAGAATTCGGTGGGCATGGAAATTATGAAAAAGACACAGGTCGTTCTGCATCAATTACATATCGTCTAGGTATGGAAAGTATTTTAGATTATCCAAATAAATTCGTAGGACCTAAAAAATGTGGTGAATGTCACCCTGCTCAATATGAAGCTTGGAATCGCTCACGCCACTCAAAAGTTATTCGTTTTCCTGATGAATTAGAAGAAGCTGGAGGAGACCCTAAAAAGCCTATGTATGGAAGCAGCGAAGCTACAATTTTACCAAAAGGTGTTGAAGCTGATGATGTATTTGTAATCGTAGGAACTCCTAGAACAAAATATGGTTTTATTGATAAATGGTTAGTTCGTGGAACTTATCACATTGAAGATGGAAAATTAGCTGATGGAACAGGTAAAATGGTTGCTGGAGGTAATCAATTCTCACGCCTTTGGGTTGAATCACTTACACCTGAAGTTGCGAAAAAAATCGCTGAATTCTCACCTGGCTTTCCTACAAAATTAGAAGATTTTGGCAAACAAACTTCAAGCGTTTGGGGAATAAACTCTTATGGTTCTACTTATAAAGAAAAAATGATGTTTCAACCTGCATCTGCATATTGTGAAGTATGCCATAGCTTTAAATTTGACTTTAAATCTAAAGAAGAATTCTTAGCAGCAATTGGAAATAAAGACGAGCTTAGAAAACACGCAATTTCTAAAGGAATTAGCTGTGAAGAATGTCACGGAGCTGGAGCTCACCTTTATGGAGCAAGGGGTGCTGGTATGCCAAGTAATTGCGAAAGATGCCATCAAAGATTTGCTTATGATAGCGAAGATGCGAAGATTGACCCAAGAAAGCCATTTAATAGCTACTTTAAATCAGCGTGTCCATCTTGTGGAACTGAAGGCTCACAAATGTATAATACTATGCACTATGATAAAGGTATGAGATGTTCAACTTGCCACGACCCACACGAAGTTACTGCAAATGATTGGAAAGACCCTTATACAAAAGTAGGACTTAAAAAAACTTGTAGTGATTGTCACGAAACTCAAGCTGAAATGTTTAAATACGGCGGAGCACACGCTAAAGATAATTGCACAGGCTGTCATATGCCAAATATGATGAGTTGTGAAAACTTTGCAAGCGTTCAAAACCCTGATAAAGGTGGATTTGACAATGTTCGTGCAAGTCATATATGGAAAATTTATGTAGATAAAGATGCAAAAACTCTAAACCCACCAGAAGGAAAACCAAGAGACCCACAAACAACTAAAGGTTGGACAATTGCTAGAAAAGATGGCAAATTCTTTGTGGATTTAATGTGGAGTTGTGGAAGAACTAGCTGGAGTGATGTAAATCTAGTAGGACCTGGGGCAAGTGGTTGCCATAGTGCTGTGCAATCAACTTTACCAAAAGAATTACACTTCACAGACCAAGAGCAAATCTATGATAAAGTTATGGAATGGCAATTACCTGTTAAAGAAGGCTTTAAAAAACTAGAACTTGCAATTCGCAAAATTGATAGAGAACAAGCAAAAATGGATAATCTAAGCACAAAAACTAAATCAGAAATTATCCTACTTACAAAAGAAGCAAGAGCAATTTATGAAAAAATTGAAAAAGATGGAAGCTGGGGCGTTCATGGTCCAAAATATGCTCTAAAACTAATAAATGAAGCATTAGTTTATGTAGCACAAGCTCAAGATTTATTAGATGGTAAGAAATAATAAAAGGTTAGGAAAAATCCTAACCTTAGTGAAAGGATAAAATATGTTGCTAAGACTTATTTTTGCCATCTTTTTAAGCTTTAACCTTTTTGCATCGGAAGGCGATTTTGCAGTAGTTGAAGGAGTAATTCCTATATCTATGGCTGATGTAGAAAAAGAATTAGGTAAAAAAGATGTATATATATTTGACGCAAATACAAAAGAAGAAAGAATAAAATACGGCTATTTAAAAGGCTCTATTTTTATTAATACACCTGAATGGGTAAGTTTATTGCCTAGCAATAAAGACGCTAAGATTATTTTTTATTGCTTAAATAGAATGTGCTATGCAAGTAGCGATGCTGCATTAAAAGCACAAAAACTAGGATATACAAATGTTCGTGTAATGCTAGATGGAATTGAAAGCTGGATTCTTAGTGCAAGACCTATTGAAAAAGGCGGCATAAAACCACTTGTAAAAAGCCATGATATTAATAGTTGGCACGAAGGAAATGAAGTAAGTAGTTTTAAAGATGAATTACATAAGAATTTAAGATTTGGTAACCTTCCTGCTTGTAGAGATTGTCATGGTGCTAGTGGAATTATCAATGATTTAGCAAACGATAAAGACAATGTAAATGCAAACTGCACTAGTTGTCATAAAGAAGTTAAGGCTGAATTTAGCGGAAGTGTGCATGATAAATTCACAAATCCAAGAGAAAAATCTCCATCATGTTCGGATTGCCATAATGTGCATGATAAACAACAATTAACCTCTTTAGCTGTTAAAAAACTAAGCGATGTAAAATGTGGAAGTTGCCATGAAAAAGAGCAAAAACACTATCACGAAACTTTCCACGGAAAGGCTATGGTTTTAGCAAAAGATGGTGAAAGCAAAAAAATAGCTGCTTGTTTTGATTGTCACGGGGCTCATAACATTCATAAACCAAAAGATGAAAAATCAACTTTATATGGTGAAACTAGAATAAAAACTTGTGAAAAATGCCACGAAGGAGCTAATGATAACTTTAGTGATTTTATAGCTCATGCTGACCATACTGATAAAGAGAATTTCCCTTTACTTTATTGGGCTTATGTGTTTATGACAGGACTTGTAATATCAGTATTTGCATTCTTTGGCTTACACACATTCTTGTGGAGTATAAAACTAATTTATATGAGTATTAAATATAAAGATGAGTGGCGTGCAGCAAAAGAAAAAATGCATAATGACAAGGTAAATATTAAACGCTTTAGCACCTTGCATAGAATTCAGCATTTCTTTGTAGCTTCAAGCTTTTTAGGATTAAGTTTTTCTGGCTTACCGCAAAAATTCTATACCGCTCCTTGGGCTCAAACTATGATTGATTTAATGGGCGGAATTGTAATGGCTACTAAAATACACCATTTTAGTGCGTTTATTATGATTGCAGTATTCTTAAGCCACATTGCTGAAGTAGTTTATAATTCTTGGACTAAGCGTGATGCTATTCGTGATAATAATGGAAAGCTAAGCTTTAAATTATTCTTAGCAAAATTATTTGGACCTGATAGTTTAATGCCTAGAATGCAAGATTTAAGAGATGTTGTGGCTCATTTTAAATGGTTTATTGGAAAAGGCGAAAGACCTAAGTTTGATAGATTTACTTACTGGGAAAAATTTGATTATATAGCAGTATTTTGGGGTATGTTTATCATTGGCTTTAGTGGTTTAGTATTGTGGTTTCCGGTTGAATTTACGAAGATTTTACCTGGCTTTATGCTAAATCTTGCAACGCTTGTGCATTCTGATGAAGCACTTTTAGCTACAGGATTTATTTTTGCGGTGCATTTTTTCAATACTCACTTTAGAGCTGATAGATTCCCTATGGATATGGTTATCTTTAGTGGAGAACTAACCGAAGAAGAGTTAAAGCACGATAGACCTGAATGGTATGCAAGGCTTAAAGCTAGTGGAAAATTAGACGAACTTAAAAATGAGAGCAATTCTTTTGCTAAGTATTTTTATTTTGCAAGAGTTGTTGGATTTTTAATGTTATTTACTGGACTAATTTTTCTGTTCTTAATAATTTATGCCTTTGCTGATATGTTGATAGGATAAGAGTATGAAAAATAAAGATGCTAATATGATTTTAAGTTTTACGGCATCAAGTTTAATTGCTGCAGCACTAATTCTTAGTGCTTGTGGCAATGAAGCTAAAGAGCCTGAAGCTGTGGTTAAAGACTTTGTGCTTTTATGTGAAGCTGGGAAAATGAGTGATGCTGCTAAATTACTTGCTAGTAAAAATAATGTGGATTATTTTAAGAAGTTTCAAGATAAAGGTAAGGATATGATTTTTATAGATTATGATTATAAAGGTAATGATGATACTATAGAAATGAACTTTACTAAAAAGAACAAAAGTAGCGAAATAGCAATAGTTCAAGTAGATACAAACTACAAAATCCAGCAACATAAATTCAGTAAAGATGTGATTTTACACAACGAAAATGGCGAGTGGAAAATCTATGAATACCCAAGCTTATATCCTGTAAAGGTCAAATAAGTCTAGTTAACTAGACTTATTTAAATTCTTTTTAATTGCTTTTAAAATTACTTGAAAAAATGAAAATATCAAAATAAAAATATCAAAAAAACAATCATTTATATTATCAATGCCTAAGATAAAAGATATTGCTAAAGATAGCAAAAATAAAATTGATAGAATTTGATTTAGCAAATACGAAATTATAAAAATTACAAAAATTATTAAATAATTTAAAAAACCATTTTCATAATAAATATCAAAAGTAATAATATTTAAAAATGATAGAAAAAATAAAAGATTGATAACAAAAATATAAACATAAGCCCTAAAATCAAGCAATTTGCCTTGATTAAAAATTATTAATAGCAAAATTAAAACACTAAAAATACTAAGATTAGAAAATATACTATAAGTATAATCATTCAAACTCAAACCATTAAATATAGATATATTTGTCAAAAAAATTATCGCTAAATATATAAAAATTTTCTTCTTAATTGTAAGTTTTTGAAAAATACTTGCAAAAATTGATAAATAAAGTAAAGTATAAATAAAGTGCATTTTTAATCCTTTTTGTTAAATAAAAATTGTTTGTATTGAATAAAATCACGATTATGTGTGTATGTAATATGAGCTTTATTATCGCTAATGAATACACTTGCGTAGCTCATTTCTTTACCTTTATCAATATCTAAAATCCTATGAAAATCATTATAATCTTTCATAATAGCAAGGCTTAAAGTATTTCTTGAACCATCTTTATCGCTATTAAAAAGCAAGAAAATATCATTATTTACTTTGAATAAATTAATAGAATTATCATAATTTTTTAGATTTGTTTTTGTTAAATCATTGCAGTTTAAAAGATTATCACAAGTCATAGTATAAAAATCATAATTAGCACTTTTGCTAGACCTAAAAGCAAATAAAGCTAGTTTATCATTAATAGCAACGACACTTGGCTGAAATAAATCTTTAGCATTAGTGAGTTTTTTGATTTTTAAAAGTTCGCCTGAATTATTAAATACTAAAGCTAAGGGATATTTATTGGCTAATTCGTGATAAATCGGGAGTAAAAAGCCAAATTCTTTATCTAAATTAACATAAATAGCATTAGCTCTTACAAGATTACTAATATTTGCAAAAGGGCTTAAATGAAGGACTTTTTGGAATTTAAAATCAATAGTATCAATACTGCTAATATAATGATATATTTTGCTATTTGCCCAGCCGCCAAAACTAACTCCTACAACAAATAAATGGATTTTATTATCTGTTTTGACTAAGGTTGGATTTCCGATTTTTTTAATATATTCTTTGCTATCTTTCATAAGCTTTTCTCTAGTAATTAATGCAAAAGGCTCTAAATAATTTGTGCCTTGATAAATACTCGCATAAATTGCTACATCTTTTGCACCTTCTTTAGAGCCTGCAAAAAATACGCTAAGCAAATAATCATTATTAAGAGATATTGTGCTTGAAGAATGTGCTGATAATACACCTTGTTTCATTGGTATAGAAATGCTTTTTAGTTCTTGGATTGTTTGGGTTTTGTGGTTGGTTGATTTGGTTAAATAAGTAAAATTTATATCTTTGTTATTTAATAAATACCCCCCCCCCATAAAAATAAACTAAATAAAAATAATGTGAGTTTTTTCATCTTTGTCCTTTGTGGTTTTTAAAATCATAACTAATATTCATAAATTAATAATTTTGAAGTTTTATTTTTTCTGAAATTAAATCATTGAACCATTCAATATTTTTTTGTATATCTACTTTTCCATTTGTTATTTTTGCAATTAATTCATAATTTTTAGTGTTATCATAAACCAAAATCTCATCACACAACGGCATAATTTTTAAAAGATTTTGCATACTTTCGTAATATCTTTTATCTATTAAATGCGGTTCTATATCATGTCCACCTTTACTAACTCGTATTTTTACACGCTCTTTTGCTGTTTGCGGGCTATCAAGCCCTACAAAGCGTAAATTTATTTTGTAATTATTCTCTTTTAATTCATCAAATAGATTTAATATAGATTTTCCACAAAGTGTAGTTTCTTGATTGAAATTAAGTTTATCATCTATATAAACTTTACGCATTGTTATAGCTATTCTTGAGGCACGAACTTGAGTTTGTCTATCTCTATAGTCTCCAATACTTTGAGCTATTTCATCTACATTTATACGATAGCCTAAATTTATTCCTTTTTCTAGTGTTAAAAAATATAAAGTGGTTTTTCCTGCACCATTTACACCAGCAAAAATAGTAACTATAGGTTGATTTATCATAAATTTTCCTTATATAGATTTTAAGTAATTATAATAAAAATTAAATAATTTTATTAATATAAAAAACTAAAAATATTTTATATTTATTTATATCTTTTTATAAATTTTTAAAAACAATTACTAACCCGAATACTTAGAATTTAAAAAAAATCAAATTAAATTCCAAATCCAAAAAAATATCAAAAATAATAATTTATACCTATTTTAAATGTTTCGTTTTTGTGAAAATATTTTTGAAATTCAGCAAAAATCGCAGTGTTTTTATAAATCTTAAAATGAGTTTTGATACTTAAAATATCTTCTAATAAGCCGTGCTTATAAAAATTCTTATGATAACTTAAACTAAGCTTATTTGCTTTATAAGATAGGCTTGTAATTATTTGATTATTAAAGCTCAAACCATCTTTATAAGCTCTAAAACCACTTAAAAATGATAATAAAAAATACTCATTAACAAAACTAATCCCACCTAAAAGCTCCATATTTGCTAATTTATCATCTAATACATCATCATAAGCTAGTTTAAACAAAAAACTTGGCTTATGATTTATATAGTTAAAATCACTTAAACTTGCAAGTCTTAGCAAAACTAACTCATCTAATTTAGGCTTTTTATTATAATTAATAGTAGTGCTTAAAAATTCTATCCCGATACCTTTATCAAAACCCAAATCATCTTCATAAATATCGTGCAAGGCTGGTCTAATTGATAATAAAGCTTTCTTTTTTGTATCATAAGCAAATGATATTTTGCTAGGATAATTAGCCTTAATTATGCTTTCTTTTGAAGTTTTTAAAGGAAGCTTTGCTATTTTGCTTTGAGATAAATTACTAGATATTTTATGAGTTATTTTTTTGTATTCATCTACACTAAGCTCATTTTTACTAGCATAATACTGACTAAGCTCGTTCGCTAAGGCTAAAATAGAATAATCATAATTTGGCTCAATTTTACCTAAAGCTATATTTTTTGCTAGATTTATCTCATCAAAACTCAAATCTTTTGCTTGATTTAAAATGGTATTTAACTTTGATGCTCTATAGTGATAATCACTAATTAGATTAATATCGTTGATTTTTTGTATAGTATTGCTTGGGATTACGCTATAAATAAATTTATTTCTTAATTTAATATCAGGATTTGCATTCTCAAGTAACCACAAAATATTATAAGAGCAATTTTTATCAAAAAACAAATAAACCGAACTACTATCCTTAATCTCCCATAAATGCAAAATCAGTCTATTTACTTCTTCTTCATTTAATTTTAAATCATACTCGTAAAGGTCTCTATTTTCGCTATCTTTGTATGTTTTTAACATATCATAATAAGGCTTTAAAGAATACTTACCAATGTATCCGCCAAACAAACCTTTAAAGGCAAACATTAAGCCATTTTCATCTTTTTCATCAACATCAGCAGCATAATTAATAGCGTAAGATAAAAGCCTTGAATTGTAATTAGAATTAATTAGCAAAAATGTATGCCCAAACATTGAAGCTGGGGAATTTAAATAAGCAGCTGGAAAAACTATGCTAATTGATTTAGGGCTAATATATTCTAAGAAATTATTCAAATCAGAACAATTTAAATCCTGATTTTTAGTAAGTTTTAGAGATTTTTCTATGTATTTTGCCCTTAAAGGAAACTTGCAAATAAAGTGCAAATTATCATTATCATTGCTAAAAGTTATAGCAGAATCTTTTTGATTTAACTCTTCTTTTTTGCCTAAATATATTTCTTTTTTTAAAAAATACATATATAAATTAAGCTCAAATTCTGATTTTAAATTCCTTTGATTTGAATAAAAAAATTCTTTATTAATTATCTCGCTTTTGTTGTTTGTAAAGTGAAGGAGATTTTTCCATTCTATTGTGTTAAAAACTTGTTTTTGATTAGCTTGTTGAATAATTTCTAAAAACTCATCTTTAGAAATACTTAATTTAGAAAAATCAAGATTTAATAATTCATTATCTTGTGCCTTTGCAAAAATACAAAAGCACAATAAAAATAAAAACTTTTTCAATTATAAAGCAGAAGCTCTATCTAAAACTTGAGCACCTACAACATCGCTTGAATTATAAATAGCTAAGTAATTTGCTCTTAAATTAGCTTTAAATAAATCAGCGTCTTTTACTTCTAAAAGTTCAGCTAAAGTATCTAAATGCTCGCCCATTCCTAAAGCAGCTTCATTTGATAAGGCGTCAAGATTTGCATTTACGAAATTAATTGCTTTTTCATTATGAACTAATCTTGTTTCTTGGCAATTTAGTGTTCCTGTAGTAATACCAAAAGTTTGATTACCTGAAGTTCCGTTTGTAGTAGCTTGTAAAGCATACATAATTGCTGAATCAGGGTTTTTAATAATTATAGTTCCAAGTCCGCAACCTGTTTGAGTATTTGCACCTGCAAATAAAGAAGTGCTAATCGCACCAACAACTACCAATGAAGAAAGTAATTTTCTCATTATAACTCCTTTTAAAGTATTAAAAAAACAAATTATAAAATTATATATTAACAATGAGTATGAATGGTGCGCCCGAAGGAATTCGAATCCCTGACCTTTTGAACCGCAATCAAATGCTCTATCCAGCTGAGCTACGAGCGCATAAAATAAGTTTTTGAAATAAAGTGGCGGACAGAGAGGGATTTGAACCCTCGAGCCCCGATTAAGAGCTGCACCCTTAGCAGGGGTGTGGTTTCAGCCACTCACCCATCTGTCCAATAAGTAAAACGCATATTATATATTTTAAAAATTAGATTTAGCTTAAATTATTCCAAAAGTTGTAATTTTTCATCACATAAATTTTTCCAATCACCACTTTTGCATTCTTTTAAAGTTTCTTTTGCTTTTTCAAATTCTTTATTTTTAATTAGCATACTAGCTTCTAAATATTTTGCATTGCTGTATTCTTCTTCGCTTAATTTTAATTTATATAAATCTATAAATATTTCTTTAGCTTCTTTTATATTATTTTTATTAATTAAAGCATTTAAAGTAATTAACTCTATCTTAGGACTATATAAATTAATACCTAAATAATTTTGTATATTAATTGCTTTTTTACCATAAGTAATAGCTGAAATATCAAGATTATTGTTTTTAAAGTAATTTAAAAATTCGTCATAAACCTCAACTAATCTTAATCCATTGCCGTATTTTTCAAGCTGTTTTAATGAAAAAATAGCATCATTGTATTTGTTTTGCTTAATTAATGATAATGATAAATAATAATATATCTCAAAATATTCTGGTTTTTTAATATTAAATCGTTTATTTAAAATAGATTTGATTATATTTTCCACATCTTTATACTGCTTATTTAAATATAAAAGTTTTGCTTGTTTGATTTTATAAAACACCAAATCTTCATTTTCAAACTTAATTGCAAAATCTAAAGCTAATTTATTTTCTTTTTTTCTTTCTAAACACTCTAAATATTTCATTTTATTAATGACTTTTTCATCACTTATAAAATTATTATTTTTTATGTATCCTAAAACTTCATCGCAATCATCATCATCTAATGCAATATTTAATAAATTAATCAAGCTACTATCATATAAAGAAATTAGCTCTTCATTTTCACTATCTTTTATTTTCTTTTCTAGTTTTAAAATCTTTTCATAATCTTGCTCTTTAAATAATAATTTTACTTCTTCATAAAGAGCTCTTTTTGATATGTTATTATCATATTTAGCCATTAAAAAATTATAATATTCGTGCAATTTGAAGCTATCTTGTTCATCTTTTTCAAAATATAAACTATCAATAGTTTCATCAATAATATTCATATATTCGCCATTTGGAAATAGCTTTTTATATTCATTTAAATATTCATCAGCCTTTTTATAATCATTATTTTTAGCTAAAGAAACACCTAAATTTTTTAACACTCTTTCATAATAAGGGTCTAATTTATTTGAATTTTTAAATAAAAACTCATAAATAGGAGCACTAATATCATACATTTTTTCCTTGAAAAAATCATCAGCTAAACCTAAGGTTTTATCCTTATCTTCTAATAAATATTGCTCATTTGCATTAAAGACTTTTAATACAAATTCCTTAGCTTCCTTTGCTTTATTATGACTAATATTGATTTTTGCTAAAGATATTGCAGCTTTACTAGCCAAAATCGCATCATCTGAACTAAATAAAATATTATTATAAATAATAGTAGCAGCATCTCTTTTGCCGTGAGATAGTAAAAAATCAGCATAGTTTAAACTTGCCAATTTTGTGTAATAAGAATTTGGATGCTCGTTATTTAAAATATCTATAAAATATTCAGCATCACTTCTTTGTTCTAATTTTAAATAAGTTTTTACCATCATTTGCAATATTTCAGTGTAATTCTCATCACTTGGAAAAACTCTTACATAATCTTTTGCACTTGAAATAATTTCTTCGCTTAAAGTGGTATTTTCATTTAGTAAATTAAACATAGCTCTAATTCTATACAAATAAAACTCGCTTATAAAAATACTATTTTTATATTTTTCTAAAGACATATTGCATAAATCTAATAGCTCTTTATATTGCTTATTATCGTAATATTTTTTAATACTCAAATAAGAATTAATATCACTATTATCGCTAATATTTACAGGATTTTGGTCTAAATCAAGTCCTTCTATAAAAGGAGTTTGCAAATCAGGAAAAATCACATCAAAATCAAGTCCATTAGGACTTAACACTCCTTGAGTATATGGAAAAAATATAAAAGTAAAATTTTTAGAAACTTTTTTGCTAGATGCAAAAACCACATTAGTATCATATAATTTTTGCTCGCTATCAACAATACTAACATTTGTTTTAGGGTAAATATATATATCTAAAGTATCTTTTGAATTTTTAAATTCTAATTTGAATAAGGTTAAATCTTGATTTGATAATAACCTTGATTTACCCTTCACACTACATTTAAAATAAGGTTTTAAATTCTCATCTTGTAATTTATCACAAGTTATATCGGTATTGTTTTTAATATGTAAAACTGATATATTTTTATTTATTTCCTTGCCAGAGTTTATATATAGTTCAAAAGAATATAAATAAACGCAAAAGCAAAGAAATAATATTTTTTTCATTATTTAATATAATCTAATCCAACGCTTGCAACAAAAGAAGCAATAACTGCTAAAATTAAAACTATTTTTTGAGCGTTATTAAAATATAAAAATCCTATTTCTTTATCTGCAAAAATTGCTTTTATAAATCTTAAATAAGCAAATAGCATAATAATTGAGCTAAGTGCCATACAAATTGCTGCATAAATATTAACATTTAAAGCTATATTAATTACACCAACCTTAGCAAAAAATACGCCAAATGGTGGCAATGCTGCAAGATTTAACAATAACACAACAATACAAATTCCTAATAAAGGATATTTCTTAAACACCCCTTTTAAATTCTCATAATTTGTGTCTTTAAACGCACCTAAAAACATAAATAATGCGATATTTACAAATGCAAATGTTAAAAAATAATATAAAAACATTTGGCTTGATAAATGAAAAAATGCAAGGGTTGAATAAGCAAAAGATGAATGTGAAACAGAGCTATATACTAACATTGATTTTGCATTATCTTGCTTTAATGACATAACACTAGCAAAAAGCATAGAAGCACAAGCAATAATTAAAATAATCTCACTTACATTGAAGAAATTTTCAAATGAAATCATAAATCTATATGCAAATACCATCATAGCTATTTTTGGAACTATTGAAATAAATCCAGCTAAACTTGAATCAGCCTTTAAATACACATCTTTAAGCCACATATGAAGCGGTGCTACTGATAATTTAAATAATATTGTAATTCCTATCATAACAAAGGCTAAAATACTAGCCGTGCTAATTGTAGCTAATGAGTTTAGTTCTAAACTTGCACTATCAAAATAATACATTGCAGAACCCATAGCAAAAAATGCTGAGCCTAGCATTCCGTAATTAAAGTATTTAATAGCACCTTCAATTGCTTTTTTCTTAAACGCTATTAAGCTATAAAGTGCTAAAGAAGAGCCTTCAAGAGTTATAAAAGCTACTATTAAATTATTAGTGCTTACCATAAAATTTAAACAAGCTATCATCATTAAAAATAATGCAAAAAACTCACCTTCATCAGCTCTTTTATTAGCAAGTAGAAAATAAATAGCTGATAGATTGATTAATATACTTGAATATTTTGCTAAATTATCAAATATAAATAAATCAAAAAAACTCTCATCATAAGGGCAATTAAATTGGCAAATAATAGCAATTATTAAAGCCACAATACTAAGCCCTTTTAAAGCTCTTAAATCAAATTTATAAAATAAATTAGCAACCAATATAAAACAAGCAAAAACTATCAAAGCAAGTTCAGGTAAAATAAGTAATACATTTAAATCAAGTTGCATTCTATCTCCTTATACCGCAAAGTTGATATAATCTAAAATTATATTAGGATTTACTCCAAATACAATTATAATCAAAGCTATGAAAGATAAAATTATTATCTTAGATAAACTAACCTTTATGTCTTTAGCTTCATTTTCTTTACTTAAAAAGCTATTTCTAAACATATTTAACATATAAACAGCTCCAAGTATCACAACTAAAGTAGCAAAAACTCCAGCCATCTTACTAGCTGCAAATACTCCATAAAGAACCAAAAACTCACCTGCAAAGCTTATAGTAAGTGGTAAAGAAATTGATGAAAATAATAAAACTCCAAAAATAAATGTCAAATAAGGCATATGTTTAGCTAAGCCCTTTAACTCACTTAGATTATAAGTTTTGTAATTATCTTTTAAAATTTCAGCGTAAAAAAACATTGCCCCACTTACAATAGCATGAGCTACCATATAAACAACAGCTCCACTTAAAGCAATTGGATGCATAGAAAAAATACCTAAACAAATAATTCCTAAGTGTGATATTGAACTCATTGCACTTAATTCTTTATAATTTTTCGCATTGCTTGCTAGAAGTGCTGCATAAATTGCTGAAATTATACATAATGTATAAATTATCCCACTAAATTCATTAATGCTAACAGCAAATAAAGGAAGGCAAAACTTAATCATTCCAAAAGGCGCCATTTTAAAACTTGCAAGCATTACAGAAACAAAATTAGGTGCTTTTGAATAAGTTTTAATAGCCCAACTATGAAATGGAAAAATAGGAGCTTTTATAGCAAATGCTAAGAAAAATCCTATAAATAATAAAGTATTTTCAATAGGACTTAAATTTGTAGTTGAGAAATAACTAATATCAAAATTTAAAATCGCATCATTAACTCTTGCATTATAAGCTAGATAAATCATAGCAAGTAGCATAAAAATTGAGCCTAAAAATGCAAATACAAAAAATGACCTAGCTAGTTTTGCTTCATTGTTTTTAACCATTAAATATAAAAGTGGAAATAATGAAACTTCCCAAAAAATATAAAATAATAAAGCATCATTTGCTAAAAATAAACCATTCATACAAGCACTTAAAATCATAGCACTTATTAAAAAGTCTTTTGTTTGTTTAGAAAAAAAGCACATTGACAAAAATAGCATTAAATTTGCAACAAAAGCTAAAGTAAATGCTATCTCATCAGCTTTTAAATTAATCCCAAAATTAAAAGCTTTTATTAAAGTATAGTTAAATGTATGAATTTCATCAATTATCACATAATAATTAAGGCATAAAATTATAAAAGAAAATAAAATTCCGCTAATTTTAGAAGCCTTATCATTTATAAAATATGCACTAACCCCAAAAATTAAAGGTAAAAATATCAATAAACTAAGCATATATCACCACCATTGTTAAAAGTAAAAACACACAAAATGCACAAATAAACACAATGTGAAGAGTTAAGTTATTGTTTTTGTTCTCACAAGAAACAAGATTTAAAAGCTTTTTAGGACATTCAAAAATAAATGAATATAGACCTTCTTCAAATCCTGTTAATACTTTAGCTAAACATTTATAAGGTTGTATGAAAATAATCTCATATAATTTAGGTATGTAATATTCATTTTCTAAAAGCTTTTTATATTTACAATTGCAAGTTTCTTTTGCACCATTTTTATAAACTACTATAGCTAAAACTATTCCTACTATAGCAACCACTAAAGAAATAGCAATTAATACATAATTATGGTGTAATTCTTGCATAGGAATTCTAATAAATTCAAAGAATTGACTATCCCAAAAACCTGCAATAATTGCTAATATTGCTAAAGGTAGCATTGCAATTAATGCTATAGGTTTTGCTTCGTGTGGATGGATTGTGTGATTTTTTGGAGCAAAAAATACCATCATTAATAGTCTAAAACTATAAAACGCTGTTAAAAACGCTGTAAATAATAAAACAGAATATAAGCCAAAATGCTCTATTACAAATGCAAAATCTAAAATCTTATCTTTTGAGAAAAATCCTGCGAATGGATAAATACCACTTAAAGCTAAACTTGCAATTATCATTAAAACTGCTGTAACTTTCATAGGTTTATACAATTTACCCATTTTGTAAATGTTTAATTCATCGTGCATTGCGTGCATAATATTTCCAGCACCTAAGAATAATAATGCTTTAAAAAATGCGTGAGTTACTAAATGAAATAATGCTATTTTATAAGCTCCTAAACCACAAGCTACGAACATATATCCAAGTTGAGAAAGTGTAGAAAATGCCACAATTCTTTTTAAATCTTTTGCAGCAATTGCCATTGAAGCAGCAAATAAAGCTACAAAAGCACCTAAACAAGCTATAAAATAACTTACATTTGGAACTTGCGAAAATAAATCGTGAGAGCGAATTACCAAATAAACACCAGCAGTTACCATCGTAGCAGCGTGGATTAATGCTGAAACTGGTGTTGGACCTGCCATCGCATTTGCTAGCCAAGTATGGAATGGAAATTGAGCTGATTTACCCATAGCACCAACAAATAGTAAAGCAGCAATTAAAGTTAATAAATTAGGATTTAACATTTCGTGAAAGCTTAATATAGCAAATACTTCTTTATAACTTAAAGTTCCGAAATTAAAATATATTAAAAATATTCCTAAAAGCATTGCAAAATCGCTTATTCTATTCATAATAAAAGCTTCATTTGCTGCTAATGAGAATTTTTCATTTTGATACCAAAAGCCGATTAATAACCAAGAGCATAGACCAACGCCTTCCCATCCAACAAATAGTAATAAGAAATTATCACTCATTACTAAAATTAGCATACAAAATACGAATAAGCCTAAAAATGCAAAGAATTTATTAAAACCTTCATCGTGCTCCATATAATAAATACTATAAAAATGCACACAAGTAGCAACTAATGTTACAACGCACATCATAGTAAGGCTAACAGAATCTATTAAAAAGCCGAAATTAACATTTAAAATTCCTATCCAATGACCCAAACTAATATACAAATTCTTATCTGCTAAATAATATAAAGATATAAAAGCAAAAATACAAGCTAAAAGCATTAAATAAGAACAAAAATAACCTATTACTTTATTTTTTGGAGAAAAAGAATAAATTCCTGCAAAAATTGCACTTAATAATGGTAAAAATAAAACACATAATAAACTCATTTGCACTCTCCAAAATCTAGACTTTTATCGCGTCTATATTTAATCACACAAAAGCTAAGCCCAATAGCTACTTCGCAAGCTGCTATTGCCATAATAAAAATAGCAAAAACTTGCCCATCTAAAGCATTGTGCATTTTTGAAATTGCTACAAAAGCTAAATTTGCAGCATTTAACATTATTTCAGTAGATATAAAAAACATTATTAAATTCTGTCTTTTTAATACTCCTACTAAACCAATCAAAAACAATACAATTGATAATAATAAATAATTCATTGTTCTTCCTTTATCTTCTTTGCTACTAGCACAATAGCTGCTATTATTACCATTAGTAAAACCACTGCAACTATCTCAAAAGCTAAAAGGTATTTTGTAAATAAAATAATCCCTAAACTACGAGTATTTTCAAGCTCTTCACTAACCAATAAACTTGATTGAGATAAATTTAACTTAAATCCTAAAGTCATAATTATCATAAGAACACTCGCTAAAATACTTAAACTAAAAAAAGTTTTTTTATGTTTTAGCTTTTCTTTTAATTCTTTGCTTAAATCAAAAAACATCATAGCAAAACTATAAAGCCCTAAAACAGCACCACTATATACTATAATTTGAGCAGCACCCAAAAACTCTGCTCCTAATAAAAAATAATGAGCGCTTAAAAATACCATTCCACAAGCAAGAGAGCTAAGAGAATATAAAATATTTTTAGAACTTACCGCAATTATAAAAAATCCCGCAACTAAAGCAGCGAAAATATAAAATATAATTAACTCAAACATCTTTTGCCTCTTTATTCGTTTTATCTTCTTTTGTATCGCTAGAATTTGAAATTGAAGCTTCACTTTCTCTTGCTTTCATTACATCATAATAATTTGGTGTAACCTTTACAAAATCATCAGCATCAGCTCTTAAACTTCCAGCACCTTCAAATTCAACTTGATTAATTAGATTATCAATTGGAGTTAATATATCTTTTTTATGTGCGAAATATGACCTTTGCTCTGCTGCATTTTCATATTCAACACCATGCACGATAGCAAGTTCAGGACAGACTTCAGCACAAAATCCACAATAAATACAACGACCAAGATTAATAGAATAATTACTTACTAATTTTCTACCATCATCGCCTAATTTTGTCTCCATTCTAATACAATTTGAAATACAAATTTTTTCACACAACCCACAACCAATACAGCGTTCATTTTCGCTTTCAATAAATCTTTGCAATCTATGCACAGCACGATAACGATTATCTAATTTGATTTTTTCCATTGGATATTTAATAGTTGCTGAATTACCCCTTTTTAAGGTTTCATTAATTATAAATGCTAAACCGCTGATTAAATCAGTATTTAAACATCTTTTAACACTTCTTATAAATTTTTCATAAGGAGTAAGAATTAATTTTCTTTTTTCATCTACTACATAATATTTTTTCATATATTCTCCTTATAAAGCCAATAACGCAGTTATGATTAAATTCGCACCCGCAACAGGTAATAATATCAAATAGCTCATTCTCATAACTTGATCAGCCCTTAAATGTGGGAAAGTCCCCCTAGCCCAAAAATACCAAGAAAATACAAAGCATATTTTTAAAATCATAGCAATAGCGCCTGGTATGAAATAAAAATCGTTATATCCACCTAAAAATAATAAAGTAATCAAAATTGAGCCTAAAATCATACTAGCGTATTCACCTATAAAAAACATTCCCCAGCGAAGACCACTATATTCAGTGCCATAACCTGCAACCAATTCAGGGTCGTTTTCTGCTAGACATAAAGGAGTTCTGTTTGTTTCAATAAAAATTGCTATTGTAAATAAAACAAATGCAATTGGTTGTTTAAATACTAACCAAGATAAAATTCCACCTTCTTGATAAGCGTTAATATCAACTAAGCTCATAGAACCAGTTAATAAAACAACAGCTAATAAGCAAAGACCACTAACGCCTTCATAAGATATGATAGTAACAAGCCCCCTAGCACCACCTATTAAAGGATATTTACTAGAACTTGACATACCACCTAAAAATATAGCATAAGCACAAAGTGATGAGCATCCAGCAATGTATAAAACCGCTATATTTACATCAGCAATAATTGGTTTTATCGTATGCCCAAATAATGTAAATTCAGGAAAAATCGGCACAGCAGCAAAAGCCATAAAAGCACAAATTGCTGATACTAAAGGAGCTACTTTAAATACTTTACTATTTGTCATATATGGGATTAAATCTTCTTTTGTAAATAATTTAATCATATCAGGAACAATTTGTAAAACACCAGCAGGTCCTACCATATCAGGCCCAAGTCTTCTATGAACATAACCTAAAACCTTTCTTTCTAAATAAGTTGCAAATCCAGCTAATGAAGCAAAAATTGCAATTACTAAAAGACATTTAATCAGCGTAACGATTATAAAAAACATAGTCTCACTCATAGCTAATTTCCTTTATATTTAACGCATAGTAGCGTCTTGTTTTAAAGAATTTATAAGGATTAATCTTATCATCAAAAGTAGGTAAATAAGCACCATTTTCAATATTCTTATCTAAAACTACTTTTATAATAATTTCATCTTTATCATCATAAATCTTAACCATAGAATTTTCTTTTAAATTATGTTTAGCTAGATAATCTTTACTTGCGTAAAGTGAAGCACATTCGTTAAAAAAGCTTGATTTATTAGTATATTTTGATAGATTTCCAATTGGATTTGCAAGTATTACAATATCATCTTTTTTACATTCGCAAGTTGATTTTATATTTTGTGGAATTTGATTATCTTGTTTTAAATTCTTTACAAACTCACAAGTATCAATTAAATACCCACGATGATTATTTCCTGCATTATCATAATGATTTGTCAAATCATCAAAAGCAATATTTAAAAAGCCTTTATCTTTAGGTAATTGCTCTGTATATTCAATCGTATAAAGTGCATCTAATCCAAGAGCATTTGCTAAATCATTTAAATAATATCCTTTAAATTTAAGTGCAGCATTCGTAGGAACAAGCCTTTTATCATAATTTACAAATGTTCCTTCTTGCTCAAGTAGATTTGAACTAGCAAGATTATTATGCTCATCATTTGAGAATGAGAAATCTCCACGCTCATTATATCCTAGCGTAAAACCATCACTAGCTTTACTTAATTTACACAATAAACTTACACCTAAAGTATTAGTGCGTGGTGGGATTAACATAACTTTAAAATCAGTTAATTTTTGAATATTTGCAAGTAAATACGCTAAATATTTTGCATTTTCATGGTAAAAATAATCATTTCCGATAATTAAAGTAAAATTAGCTTTTTTAAGTAATAAATCTTTTAATTTATCTTCATCAAATCCTAATTCTTTAGCTAGGCTTGATTTTTTGATTGTTTCTTGCTTTTTCTCTTTAATCTCATTGCCTTCAGCATCTTTACTTTTAACTTCTACTTCAATTTGTTCTTCATAAAAAGCATCTTTGATATATGCTAAATCCTGCGGCAAGTCTTTTGCAAAATATTGTAAAATAAATTCTAAAACTTGAGCTTCTTTACCATAATCACAATTTACACTTACGAAATTCTTAGCAATTTTTGAAAATTTTGTATCTTTAATAGGATGAAAATAAAGTCCAGCACCCTTATTCATAACAATTGCATTATTTACCTTATAAGATAAAGTAGGATTATCGTGTCTTAAAAAACTTCCTGCAATTACGATAAAATCAGATTTTTTAACATCATCACTACTTGCATTATAAAAACTACCTGAATGAGCGCAAAAAGTCTTTAAGAAATCTTGAAAACATAAAGCTTCATTATTTACTAAATTAAAGCCATATTTTTGTCTAAGTAATTCTAAAATATATGCTTCTTCATTTGTTATATAGCTATTAAATTTCACATTTTTAATTTTATTATCTTTAAACAACGATACTAAGCGATTAAACTCTACTTCATCTTTACCTTTACAATCGCTTGCTATATCATAAGCAAATCTTGCAGCCTTATTTAAAGTAGTAAAATGAAAATCATTTGAAACTCTATAAACCATCTTAGTATTATCTTTAATACTTTTTTGTTTAACATCATAATACATAAGCTCACAATCACTACTATGTGGATTACTAGCAGGTATGCGAGTAAGTTCCCAAGCATTTGAGCGATATTGAAAATTCTTATTAATAATTGCACCAGTCGGACAAACGCTAACACACTCAGCACATTCTTGACAATCTAAAGTCGTTCCATTTTGTGGAGCTATTAGTGATTTTTGAAATTTTGTCCAAACTGCATAAGCATCTTTACTCATAGTATCTTTAAAATCTTTATCAGGTGCATCTCCACCACGAGCTATAGTTTTTAACTCACTATCTCCGATTTTGTCCTTACATACGGTAATACATCTTTCACAAACTATACAAAGACTTGGGTCATATTGTAAAGCACCCCAATCTTGATGTCTTCTATCTATTTCTTTTATCCAATGATTTTGAGTATCTACTTGTGCTTTATGCGTGAAATTCTGTAATTCACATTCTCCACTTTTATCACAAACTCCGCATTGTAATGGGTGATTTATGCAATAAGTTTGCATAATAGCATTTCTTTCGTCCCATAATTCTTTAGTATTGCTTAATACCTGCATTCCATCTTTTACTTTAGTATTACAAGCGTATGAGCGTTTGCCATCAATTTCAACCATACACATTCTACAAGCTAAAGTTGGGCTGCAATCATTTAAATAGCAAATTGCAGGTATGAAAATATCATTAGCACGAGCAACTTGTAAAACATAATCGCCATCATTAGCTAAGCATTCTTTACCATTAATGTTAATTTTCATTGCTTACTCCTTTAACCACACAAGGACTAAACGCATAAGCATTATCTTTTTTACTTAATGCAAATAATCCTTTTAAACTATTATCAATTTTTACTTTCTTTTTTAATGTTTTAGTTTTTGTTTTAATTTCTACTAAATCAAATTCTTTAATTTTTGCAAGATTTGCAAAAGCTGGACTTACTATAAAATCATCATTATCTAAACATTCATATAAAATAAGCCCATTATTATCATCTAATTCAACCAACTCAACATCTTTTAATTCATAATCAAACATAAGTTTTAAATCAAAATGTTTAGCCAATTTACTTGCAAAATAATATATATTTTTGTCTTTATGATAAAGCAAATTACTATCTAATAAAATTAAATCAGCACTCTTTAAAAACTCTAAAATCTCACTAGCTTCTTCTTCTCCAAAACAACTCTCAGCACTAAGTTCGCCTATATCAAATTCGCTTAAATTAAGCATAGTGCAAAACAATGCTAAAACATAGCTTTCGGTTCCTAGTTCGCATTTATAAAATTTTTGTTTTAATCTCTCATCGTAAAAACTACCGATATTTACTATTTTATCTTGGCTAAAATGACTTAAGACTTCTTTACTTGCATAATTTAAGAAGCTTAATATTTTCATTTTGCTTCCTTTTTAATAACTATAGTCCAATCACTTTGATTAAACTTAAGTGAGTTCATCATCTTACAATTATTATTAGCTACAAATTCATAAGATTTATCAATATTAGAAAAATCTCCGATTTCAAATAAAACAACCAAAACTTCATTAGCTTTAGCATTATCAATATGAGTTTTTAAATCAGCAAATAAATCTTTACTTTTTCTAAGGTCAATTCTTCTCATCTATCAATCTCCCCTAAAACAATATTTGTTGAACCCATAATAGCCACAACATCAGCCACATAAGTTCCAACCAAAAGCTCTTCATAAAACGAACAATGCCAAAAACTAGGAGTTCTAGCTTTAAGACGATAAGGTCTAGTTGAACCATCACTTTTAATAAAATATCCAAGCTCTCCTTTAGGACTTTCTGTTGGCACATATACATCTCCAACAGGTGGGCGAAGACCTTGAGTAACTAATACGAAATGCTGCATTAAAGAATAATTTTGGGTCATAATTTGTTCTTTACTTGCACTTACAAATTCTTTATTGTTGCAAATTAATTCAGGAGAACTCTCTCTATACATAGGCACTAATTGTCTAAGTATTTTTACACTCTCACGAAACTCTTGCATATAGCATTTATATCTTGCGTAAGTATCTCCTTGGTTTGCAAAAGGAACACCAAATTGAACTTCATTATAAAGTAAATATGGCTCTTCTTTTCTAATATCCCATTCAATTCCACTTCCACGAAGCATTACTCCGCTACAACCCCAGCTTAATGCTTGTTCTTTTGTAACAACCCCAACGCCTTCTGTTCTAAGACGCCAAATTCTATTATCATCAAGTAAGGTTTCATAATCTTTTACATCGTTTAGGAATTTATCACAAAATGCTAATAATTCTTGAGTGAAATTAGCTGGTAAATCAAGCATTGCACCACCTATTCTCATAGATGAATGCGTAAGTCTTGCACCACAATATTTTTCTATTAAATCCATAACATATTCACGCTCTCTAAAGCAATATAAAAATACAGTCATTGCTCCAATATCAAGTGCGTGAGTTGCAAGCCATAATAAATGACTGGCAAGTCTATTTAATTCTAATAACATCATTCTAATGATTTGAGCTCTTCTAGGAATTTCTAAACCACAAAGCTTCTCAACAGCTGCTACATAAGCATAGTTATTTGCACTTGCTGCTACATAATCCATTCTATCAGTAGTTGGAATAAATTCTTGATAAATCATATTTTCAGCCATTTTTTCCATACCACGATGCATATAACCAATCATTGGAGTGCATTTAACTACTTTTTCCCCATCAAGCTCTAACACTAATCTTAAGTTTCCGTGTGAGCTTGGGTGCTGAGGACCAAGATTTATAATCATTCTGCCATCTTCTTTACTAAAGGCTACATTTTCATAATAAGGTTTTAACTTTGATGGTATTTGCATTATCTTCTTCCTTCTATGAATTTTGAATCAGCACGCTTAACTTTCTTAACAAACATTACGCCTTCATCTTCTTGATATTCTTGTTTATAAGCAATACTAATAGGCTCAGCTCCTTTTGGAACTTCGTGATAAATTCTAGAAAAATTATTTGTATCATTACAATCAACTCTTCCTGAATCACGATTTTCAGGCCCTACAACTTCACGATATTCCTTACCAAAAATTCTATCTATTTCATACCATTTGGCAAATTCATCTCCTTCTAAAGGATAAGATTTTTTAAGCGGATAATCAAACCAATCATCAGGCATTAATAGTCTTTTTAAATTAGGGTGATTAATAAAATTTACACCTAACATATCATAAGCTTCTCTTTCAGACCAATTTAAACCCTTAAATACACAAACTCCACTTTCAATAGTTTCATCTGCCTTACAGGTTGTAACTATTCTAAGTCTTTGTTTTTTATTTATATTTAATAAAAGATATTGAACTTCATAAGAATTATCTTTAGCTAAATAATCAGAACAAATCAATTCAGTAAAAGTTGTAAAACCTAAATCTTTAGCCTTTCTTAAAGCCTTTAAATTATCTTCTTTATTGATTATAAAAACTGCAATATCAAGCTCAATAAAAGAATTTAAAACAGAAAAATTATTATTAAACTCATCAAATAAATATTCAAATTCACTACCTTTTATATCAATTTTAGTAGTTTGTGGTGCGTGATAAAATCTATCTTTGTAGTAGTCTTGCTTTTGCGCATTAATCTTGTCTTTATATTCTCTCATTACACCAACCTTTTTGCTGCTATTTTTTTAGATATTTTTTCTTTTCTAATTTTCTTTTGAAGTATCATTAAAGCAAACTGAAAACTTTCAGGGCGTGGAGCACAACCAGGAACATAAATATCAACAGGAACTATCCTATCAACACCTTGAACCGTTGAATAAGTATTAAACATACCACCAGTGTTTGCACAACTACCAACAGATATAACCCACTTTGGATCAGGCATCATATCGTATAATCTTCTTGTAAATTCTGCATGTTTTTTACTAAGAGTTCCAGCTACAAGCATTACATCGCTATGTCTTGGACTTGCTCTAAAAATAGTTCCAAATCTATCAAAATCATACCTTGAACCACCACCAGCCATCATCTCAATAGCACAACAAGCAAGACCATAAGAAAATGCCCATAAAGAGTTACTTTGACCCCAACCAACTAACTTATCTACCGAAGTTAAAGCTATTGGCATTCCATTTGTGTTTAATTGATGCTCTGCCATTGTAACGCTCCTTTTTTATACGCATAGATAAAACCAACTAAAAGTAAAACAAAAAAACAAACCATTTCAATCAATGCAAAAAGTCCTAATTGCTTATACATTAAAGCCCAAGGATACATAAAAACAACTTCTATATCAAACAAGATAAAAATTAAAGCAAAAATAAAAAATTGTGAATTTATTTTAACTGCTTGTTTTTGCGGTAAAGGTCCGCACTCATAAGGTCCTAAGCCTAATTTTTTTCTATTTTTTCTAGCTAAAGAATTTCCTATTGTTTTTGCTAAAAAAACTAGTCCAAAAAATAAGCCTGTAGCAATAACTAACATTGCTAAAATGCCGAAATACTGAATATCCACATCTGAACTAGACATTTTAATTCCTTTCAAAATTTTTTTGGATTTACTAAAAAATAATTCGTAAATGATAGTGAAAAAAACTTAATTATTTCTTGTTCTCAATTAAGGTTAAAAGTATTAAAACTTTTTTAAGAAAAATATTATATAATCACGACTTTTTAATAAATTTTTTGAAAGGATGAAACGTGCCTACCATAAATCAATTGGTTAGAAAAGAACGCAAAAAAGTGATTGTTAAATCAAAATCACCAGCGTTAAAAGATTGCCCACAAAGACGTGGCGTTTGTACAAGAGTTTATACTACAACTCCTAAAAAACCTAACTCAGCGTTAAGAAAAGTTGCAAAAGTTAGATTAACAACAGGATTTGAAGTTATTAGTTATATTGGTGGTGAAGGACACAACCTACAAGAACACAGCATCGTTTTAGTGCGTGGCGGAAGGGTTAAAGACTTACCAGGTGTTAAGTATCACATCGTTCGTGGTGCTTTAGATACTGCAGGTGTTGCAAAGAGAACAGTTTCAAGATCAAAATATGGAACAAAAAGACCAAAGCCAGGTCAAGCAGCAGCTCCTACAAAAGGCAAAAAATAAAAACGAGTTTCACAGATTTGCAGCTTAGATATGCGGCATAATTTGAGTAAATTATAATTTAAAGTTGAAGAGGAAAAAATGAGAAGAAGAAGAGCACAAGTTAGAGAAGTTCTAGCTGATCCTATTTATGGTAGTAAAGTAATTACAAAATTTATTAATTCATTAATGTATGATGGTAAAAAATCTGTTGCTACTGAAATTTTATATGGTGCGATTGATTTAATATCGTCTAAAAATAGCGAAGTTAAAGGTATAGATATATTTAATGATGCTATTGAAAATGTAAAACCTGTTTTAGAAATTAAAGCACGCCGTGTTGGTGGTGCAACTTATCAAGTTCCTGTTGAAGTTCGCCCTGTTCGCCAACAAGCACTAGCAATTCGCTGGATTATTCTAAACGCTAGAAAAAGAAGCGAAAGAACAATGATTGAAAAATTAGCAGGTGAGTTAATGGATGCAGCAAATAGCAAAGGTGCAGCATTCAAGAAAAAAGAAGATACTTACAAAATGGCAGAAGCGAACAAAGCATTTGCACATTATAGATGGTAAAAAGGAGTTAAAATGGCAAGACAAACTCCTTTATCTCGTGTTAGAAATATTGGTATTGCTGCGCACATTGACGCAGGTAAAACTACAACATCAGAAAGAATTTTATTCTTTACTGGTATGAGTCATAAAATTGGTGAAACTCACGAAGGTACAGCTACAATGGACTGGATGGAGCAAGAAAAAGAGCGTGGTATTACAATTACTTCAGCTGCTACAACTTGCTTTTGGAAAGACCACCAAATCAACCTAATTGACACCCCAGGCCACGTTGACTTTACTATTGAAGTTGAGCGTTCAATGAGGGTTTTAGATGGTGCTGTATCAGTATTTTGCTCTGTTGGTGGAGTTCAACCACAAAGTGAAACCGTATGGAGACAAGCAAATAAATATCATGTTCCAAGAATAGTATTCGTAAATAAAATGGATAGAGTTGGAGCAAATTTTTATAATGTTGAAGCACAAATTAAAAATCGTTTAAAAGCTAATCCAGTTCCAATTCAAATTCCAATTGGTGCTGAAGACACATTCCGTGGTGTAGTTGATTTAGTAAAAATGGTTGCTTATGTTTGGGATGATGATAAAAAACCAACAGATTATACAGAAATTGAAATTCCAGCTGACTTAAAAGAAAAAGCTGAAGAATATAGAACAAAATTAGTAGAAGCAGTTGCTGAAACTAGTGAAGAACTAATGGATAAATACCTAGGTGGAGAAGAATTAACAAACGATGAAATCTACAAAGGTATCAAAAAAGGTTGCCTTGATTTATCAATTATTCCTATGTGCTGCGGAACTGCATTCAAAAATAAAGGTGTTCAACCACTACTAGATGCTGTTGTAAAATACTTACCAGCTCCTGATGAAGTTGCAGATATTCGTGGTCAATATGAAGACGGCACAGAAACAAGTGTTAAATCAACTGATGATGGCGAATTTGCAGGATTAGCATTCAAAATTATGACTGACCCATTCGTTGGACAACTTACTTTCGTTCGTGTTTATCGTGGAAAACTTGAAAGTGGTAGTTATGCTTACAATGCAACAAAAGATAAAAAAGAAAGAATTGGTCGTTTATTAAAAATGCACTCAAACAAGCGTGAGGAAATTAAAGAACTTTATGCTGGAGAAATTGGTGCTATCGTAGGTCTAAAAGATACACTAACAGGTGATACTTTAGCAAGTGAAAAAGATAAAGTAATTTTAGAAAAAATGGATTTCCCTGATCCTGTTATTAGTGTTGCAGTTGAACCAAAAACTAAAGCTGACCAAGAAAAAATGGGTATCGCACTTAATAAACTTGCACAAGAAGACCCAAGCTTTAGAGTTTCAACTGATGAAGAAAGCGGACAAACTATTATTTCAGGTATGGGTGAATTACACCTTGAAATTATCGTAGATAGAATGCTTAGAGAATTTAAAGTTGATGCTGAAGTAGGTAAGCCACAAGTTGCTTATCGTGAAACAATCCGCCAAAGTGTTGAGCAAGAATACAAATATGCAAAACAATCTGGTGGTCGTGGTCAATATGGACATGTATTCTTACGCCTTGAGCCACTTGAGCCAGGTAAAGGATACGAATTCGTTAATGATATTAAAGGTGGGGTTGTTCCAAAAGAATATATTCCTGCAGTTGATAAAGGTATTCAAGAAGCATTACAAAATGGTGTTTTAGCTGGATATCCTGTAGAAGACGTAAAAGTTACACTATTTGATGGAAGTTATCACGAAGTTGACTCAAGCGAAATGGCATTTAAATTAGCTGCTTCAATGGGCTTTAAAGAAGGTGCTAGAAAAGCTGGTGCTGTAATACTTGAACCTATTATGAAAGTTGAAGTTGAAACACCTGAAGATTATATGGGTGATGTAATTGGAGATTTAAATAAACGCCGTGGTCAAGTAAATAGTATGGATGAGCGTGGTGGAAATAAAATCATCGCAGCATTCTGCCCACTTGCTGAAATGTTTGGATATTCAACTGACTTAAGAAGCCAAACACAAGGTCGTGCTACATATTCAATGGAATTTGACCACTATAGTGAAGTTCCAAGAAATGTTTCTGAAGAAATCATTAAAAAAAGAAATATGTAATATCTAAACTAGGGATTAAAATCCCTAGTTCTTCAAAAAATAATAATCAAATCTTTTAGTCCTCATAGCTCAGCTGGATAGAGCGTAGAATTCCTAATTCTAAGGCCACAGGTTCAAATCCTGTTGGGGACACCACTTAATATTGATTTTAAAATATATATTTAAGCTTCTAAAGTATTTTTTATAATTATTTATATTTTTATCTTTACTTATAAAAACATATAATAAGAATTAAAATATTTAAAAAATTACTAAGAAACAATCATAAATAAATAGCGAGTGATAAAGCATAAAACCTAAAAGGCACAAATAAAGCGTTTCTACTATATTTATGTGAGATATAACCAATCTAATAATTTAACTAAATGTATAAGTGATTTTGCATTCTCTTTATTAATTACTATTAAAAAATACTCTTAATATTTTAAAATATTAATTCTTATATATTAAATCGTATTTTTAAGCACTAATTTTAAGCTTAATATATTGATTTGTATACTAAAATTGCAAATGCCAATGCAGTATAATTTATGTATTTTAATTCTAAAATGTTTAAATATATTATTTCCAATTAACTAAACTTGCAATTAACAACAATCTTAAATATCCACGAATAAGACTATGATTATTAAATGTAACCAAGATAGAGAAAATAATATTGTAATTATTAGCATATAAATTAAAGCTTTATACCATAAGTTTAAATAAATATAAGAGCAGTTGTAACACTTGAAATAAAAAAGCTTTTATTACCAATAAAAATATATATTATAAATTAAATACTACAAACCTTATCATTATTTTATAAATACTATCTCTATACTTTTCTAATTTATAACATATACTTAAAATAATTATCTATATATTATTTATAAATAATTTAAAATAATACTTTTAAAATTTTATAAAATAATATATAAAAAATATATATTTTTTTAAATTAATAGTATGAAAAACTATATTAATTTATTTAAATAAAATTAATAATTTAGGTAATTAATTAATAAATATTATTAAAAGATAATATATTTTATTTAATTATTAATATTAGTTAGTATAATTCAGTTTTAATTTATTTTTAAGGAGATTTTATGACTTTTACAAAACCTAGCGATAGGCGTTTGGCTTTATCTTTTTGGATTGGAATTCTAGCTGGAATATTCGGTGCTATTGTGAAATGGGGCTGGGAAGTGCCATTTCCACCAAGAAATCCTAATTTTGTTTGGCCTCTTGATGCATTAGAAAGAACCACTCCACCTAAAATATTTTTAGAACAAATTGGTATGCCTACCGATTTTACTTATATGTTTTCAGGTATGGATATGCCTTTATCAATTTTCATTGTTCATGTTGGATTTTCAATCGTATTTGGTGTTATGTATTGTATGATTGCAGAAATTTGGCCTCGTATTAAAATGTGGCAAGGTGCTGTATTTGGATTCTTCGTATATTTATTCGCGCATGTAATTGTAATGCCTTTAATAGCACAAGTTCCACCTTTATCACAAATTCCATTTGATGAACATTTATCAGAAATATTTGGACATATTGTATGGCTATGGGGAATGGAAATAGTAAGAAGAGATATAAGAAATAGAATTACAAAATCACCTGATATTGAATAAGCTTTACACACCTTTTATAGGTGTGTAAATTAATTTTTATTTGCACTAGCTTTTATAGCTTTTATAAAAGCACTTCTAACAGCTTCATCTTCTAAAATATTAACACCTTTTATACTAACTCCAGCTGGAGAGCATACGCCTTCTTTAATTAATGCTGGATGATTATTAGCAATTAAACTCTCAAAACTAGCAAATAATGATTTTACCAACTCATAAGATTTATCGTTTTTAAGCCCTATACTAACTCCACCATTAGCTAAAGCTTCAGCAACTAATGCTAAAAACGCAGGGGCGCAACCATTAATAGCCATAGCTAAATTAAGCTCATTTTCATTCTCACATTCTATTGCCACCCCAAAACCTTTAATAATATTTAAAGCTAAATCAAAATATTTATGAGTTTTATCTCCTACATAAGTAGTGCAAGATTTATTGTATTCAGCAGCAATATTTGGCATAATTTTTAAATAATATTCAGATGCAATTACTTTTAAACTATCAATACTAATTCCTGCTAAAGGACTAATGATAATTTTTGCAGTTTTACCTAAAAATTTTTTACTAACTTCATCTAAATTATATGGCTTAAAGCATAAAATACAAATCTTATTAGCAATATCAAATTCTTCATAAGAAATACAATTTTTAATACCTACATTTAATTTATTTCTTACTACAAAAACCACATTAAAATTTGAATTCTCTAATCCTTTAGCAATAGCTTTCGCCATTTTGCCATTGCCAAGGATATAAATATTTTCATTCATTGCTTTAGTTCATTCATATTTTGTTGTAAGAAATTTTTAATCTTTTCTGTTGGATGATAGAATGGATATTGAGTTGGGTCTAAAATAATTTGCGCCATAGTGTTATTATCGTGGTTTAAAATCACTGGAGCTAACATATTTATAGTAGATTCTTCAACGCTTTTATTTAAAATCAAAATATTATAAATTTCAATATTTGAACTAGCTGTAACTTCAAGTAAAGCTTTGTAAGAAAGTGGCATATCAAATTCGTATTCTTTACAAATAGCATAAGGATTTAGCATAGTAAATGTAAAACCTCTACCATCAACACTCTTTAATCTCGCGAAACAATCATACATTTTTTCTAACTCTACTTTTGTAGTATCTTCAAAACCTAATATAGGAAACTTAACTTCAAATATCATTATTTCTCCTTTAAAAAAATATCCTAAGTATATAATAAATATTTAACATTAGAACTTATAATCGCCTTTTTAAAGGAAAATAAATGAAAAAACTTAATATTTTTTTACTAATTTTAACGATATTTTTTAGCGCTTGTGCTAGCAATAAAAAAGATATGTTTGATGATTATAATTTAAGCGATAGTGCTTGGTTAGAAAAAATCATTGAAAGTGTAAAAAAGAATGATTTAGAAAAAGCAGATAGTGATTATATATCTTTGTATAGCGAGCATATAAATAGCCCACTTTTAGCAAGTGCTATGCTAATTTTATCACAAGCACACGCAAATGAGCACGAGTATTTATTAGCAAATTATTACATAGATGAATATATAAAGCTATATGGTAATAGCCAAAATTACGAATGGCTAAATTATCTTAAAATTAGAAATAATTTTTATGCTTTTTCATTGCCTAATAGAAATCAATATTTGCTTTTAGACTCAATTAAAGATGCTGATATTTTCTTATCTACTTATAAAAATTCAAAATATACGCCTTTAGTAAATAGTATTAAGACTAAATTAAATCTTACTCAAATTATGCTAGATACTGATATTAGGAATTTATATAGAAGAATGGGACATGATATAAGCGAAGAAATCTATGATAAAAAGATTAAAGATAGTGATTTAAACGATATTAAATATATAAAACCAAGACTTCCTTGGTATAGAAGATTATTTGAAAGCAGCTACGCACTTTGATTTAGGAATTTAATTCCTAAATTTTATTTAATTAAAATTCCTTAACACAAAATCATCATTAAGTCTATCAAAATCAATCGTTTTAATGCTTTGCTTTAGATTAGCAATATTTGGCACTTCTAGGAATTTTTGCAAATAATATTTATTTTTATAACCCTTTTTTCTTAAATACTCATTCATCTTAAGCACTTCATCAACGCTAAGTAAGTCAAAATGCCAAGTAGTTCTTATTTCAAATTCTGCTTTAAAATCTAGCAAAATATCTAAAGTCTTATCAAACTCATCAAAATAATCAAGCCCCGTAAGAGCTTTTAGTTTCTCTTTAGGGGCTTTAAAGTCAATAGCAAAATAATTTGCTAAATCATTTTCTAAAATATTTTTAATTACATTAGGATTTGAGCCATTGCTATCAATTTTAATTAAATAACCTAAGCTTTTTGCTAATTTTATATAATCTAATAAATTAGCAGAATTAGTGCATTCTCCACCACTAAAAACAACCCCATCAACTAAGCCTACCCTACTTTCTAAAAAGCTTTTTAATTGATTTTTACTTACATTAGAAAAACCATTGATAATATGCTCGTTATAGCAATATTTACACCTTAAATTACAACCTGCAATCCACACTATGCAAGAGATATAATTAGGATAATCAATCACACTAAAAGGGGTAATATCATAAATCATTTGATAACAAACATTTTCCTTTCTTTATGTTCGCCTTTTTTGCCTAGATTAAAGCTTTCTACGGGTCTATGATAACCCATTACTCTAGTATAAACCATACATTTTGTTCTTTTTTCGTTATTTTTCATTTTTTCTCCTTTAATAATTCATCACATTTAGGGCAATACTCATGCTCTCCTGCAATATATCCATGTATTGGACATACGCTAAAAACAGGCGTTATCGTAAAATATGGCAAACGATAATTATTCGCTATTTTTTTAACCAATCTTTTACAAATTTCTTTGTTTTCTAATCTTTCTTTCATATAAAGATGAAGAACGGTTCCACCCGTATAAGCACACTGCAAATCATCTTGCATATTGAGTGCAAAAAATGGATCATCAGTGTAATTTACAGGTAGTTGAGTGCTATTTGTATAATAAATCTCATCGCCATTTCCTGCTTGGATAATATCTTTAAATCTTTTTTTATCTTCTTTAGCAAAACGATAGGTCGTCCCTTCTGCTGGAGTGGCTTCAAGATTATATAAATTACCTGTTTCTTCTTGAAATTGCTTAATTTTTTCTCTAATATAATTTACTAATTTAATGCAAAAATCTTTTCCTATTTCTGAACTTATATCATAAGCATCATTGCTAAAATTCCTAAGCATTTCATTAGCCCCATTTATCCCTATGGTTGAAAAATGATTATTAAAACTTGGCAAATACCTTTTAGTATAAGGATAAAGCCCCCTATCATACATTTTTTGAATGAAAGCCCTTTTTAATTCAAGACTATCACGGGCTAAAATTAATAGCTCATCTAAGCGTTTATAAAGACCCTTTTCATCTGCTTTATACAAATACCCCAAACGAGCTAGATTAATAGTAACTACACCAATACTTCCTGTCATTTCAGCACTTCCAAAAAGCCCACCACCACGCTTTAACAATTCTCTTAAATCAAGCTGAAGCCTACAACACATAGAGCGAACCGCATTTGGTTTATAAGCATTTTCATCTTCTACTTTATTGCCAAACTCATCTAATTTATATTGTGAGCCTAAGAAATTTTGAAAATATGATGAGCCCATTTTTGCTGTATTTTCAAAAATCGCATCAGCTACTTCGCTATTCCAATCAAATTCTTCAGTAAGATTTATAGTAGGTATTGGAAAGGTAAAAGGCTGATGATTTTTATCGCCTTCGCTTAAAACTTCATAAAATATCCTAACAATTCTTTGCATTTCTTCTTCAAAATCACCATAAGTTAGCTCTTCTAGTGAGTTTTTGCCACGCATTTTTGCCTTTTGTTCTAACTCATCATCTTTTATGCCCTTAAAAAAATGAATATCATTAGTGGTTGGAAATTGATTTTTTAAATCTTGCGGACAAACTATGTCTAAAGTAATATTAGTAAATGGACTTTGCCCCCAACGAGCAGGGACATTTAGGTTATAAACAAAACTTATTAAAGCCTTTTTAATCTCTAAATCACTCAATTTATCTTTAAAAACATAAGGAGCAAGATAAGTATCAAAGCTTGAAAACGCTTGAGCTCCAGCCCATTCGCTTTGTAAAATACCCAAAAAATTAGCCATTTGCCCTAAAGCTTCTTTAAAATGCCTAGGAGCTTTGCTTTCAACCCTACTTCTTACCCCATTAAATCCTTCATTTAATAATACTCTTAAACTCCAACCCGCACAATATCCACTAAGACAATCTAAATCGTGTATATGAAAATCAGCATTCCTATGTGCTAAGCCCATTTCATCACTATAGACATTATCTAGCCAATAGTTTGCAATTACTTTTCCTGCAGTATTATTTATAAGTCCTGCGTGAGAATAGCCTGTGTTTGAATTAGCATTAATTCTCCAATCGCTTTTGTTTATATATTCACTTATTGTATTTGAGCAGTTAATATAAGTGCCATATTCTAGGTCTTTTTCACGACGAAGCTTTCTAGTGTGTCTATAAAGCATAAAGCTTTTCAATACTTCAAATTCTTTTTCATTAAATAGTGTTTTTTCAATTTTATCTTGTATTTCTTCAACGCTTACTAAGTCTTTGCTCTCACACTCTTTAATAACTAAAGATATTAAAGAATTTGAAGCTTCTTTATTACAACTTGCGTAAGCCTTTTTGATAGCGTTTTCTATTTTATAAGGTTTAAAAACTTCTTTTAATCCATTTCTTTTAAGTATCATTTTGATTGTCCTTTTTATAATGAATATTTTCATTTTATTTTTAAAAGTTAAAGAAAAGTTGCTACTAAGTTAAGCCAAAATCAAACTGAAACTTTAAAGTAATTAATAATAATTTTAAAATATTTAAAACATTTATCGTATCGGACTTTGTTTGATTTTGATAAAAAGAATTTAAAATAAGAATTTTTTAAAAATTTTAATTATTTGACTATTTTAATAATAATTATTATAAATAGTCAAATATGTTACATATTGTAATGATTTTAATTAATTTTTTACTTTATCTGGGTAATTTTGACACATTGCAATAATACCACCTGATAAATTAAGAGCGATTTTTTCTTTTTGATTTAAAAACTCACATAAAAATGCACTTCTTGCTCCACTTCTACACATAATTACTAATGTTTTAGAATTATTTTTAATAATCTCATCAAAGTCTTTTTTGATAATTTCTTCATCAGCTGAATTAAAATCTATAGGATAAAGTAAAGTATCTTCTAAACTAAATTCATCAATTTCTTCTTGAGTTCTAATATCTACTATTAAATGTTTGTCAAAATCTATATCTTTTGCATTGATATTTATATTCATATTTTATCCTTTGTGTAAATTCGTAACATTTTTTATCTAATTTATTATTAAAAATTATCAAAAAAATATTTTTTTGGTTATTATGAGTGAATATTATCTAAAAAAGGAAAAAAAATGAGCAGGTATTTTAAAAGCCTTATTTTTTGGGTTATTGTAGGATTAATCCTAGGAATTGTTGTTGGAGCCATGCCTCCTATTAAAATAGAAGCACTTGGAATAGAAAATCTAGCTATTTGGTCTAAAGTGTTTATTGATATGTTTATTAAAGCATTAAAGCTTTTAATTGGACCTATCATTTTTGTAATGATTATTCTAGGAATAGTTGGACTAGGAGATATTAAAAAAATCGGCGGAATTGGTGTTAAGGCTGTAATTTACTTTGAAGTAGTAAGCACACTTGCTCTAATCGTAGGTATATTTATGGCAAGAATTATGCAACCAGGAGTTGGTATGAATCTTGATATAAATGCTTTAGATGCGTCAAGTGTTGATAAATATGTAAAAGCTTCTCAAGGTAGTGAAAGTAGTTTTTGGGGAGTTTTAAAAGGAGCAATTCCACAAGATTTAGTAAGCCCATTTACAGATGGAAAAACATTGCAAGTTTTATTTATAGCATTATTTACAGCATTTATTGTAATAACTTTAAAAGAACAAGATAGAGAATATATCAAAAAAGCTTTAGAAGTGTTCCAATCATTTGTATTTAAAATTCTTACTTTAATTATGTATTTTAGCCCACTTGCTACATTTGGTGCTATGGCTTATCTAATATCAAAATTTGGCTTAAGCTCACTTGTAAATATGGGATATTTATTATTTGTTATGCTTGCTGCTTGCTGTGTATTTATATTTGGAGTTTTAGGAATAATTTGTTATGTGGCTAAAGTAAATATATTTAAATTCATTAGATTTATAGCTAAAGAATTATTAATCGTATTTACAACAAGCTCAAGTGAGAGTGCATTATTACCACTTATGAAAAAATTAGAAAAAGCAGGAATTGATAAAAGCTGTGTTGGTTTAGTTTTACCTACTGGATATAGCTTTAACTTAGATTGCACAAATATTTATCTAGCTATGGCTGTAATATTTTTAGCACAAGCATTTAATATAGATATTAGCTTATGGCAAGAAATTACAATTTTACTTATATTAATGGTTACTAGTAAAGGTGCTGTTGGAGTAACAGGAAGCGGCTTTATCGTTTTAGCAGGAACTCTTAGCTCATTAGGAGATAATTTAATCCCTGTTGCAACAATCACCGTTTTATTAGGAGTTGATAAGTTTATGAGTGAGATGAGAGCGTGTGGAAACTTATGCGGTAACTCTGTTGCTTGCTTAATAGTTGCTATATGGAATAAACAAATAGATATGGAAAAATTCCGCTACGCACTAGACCACCCTAATGATTTTAAAATACAAGATTAGGAATACTTTTTGCTTTTGATATCCTGCAATATGAAAGGATATCAAATGCAAGTGTTAGAACAAGCTTTTTCTTTATTTGCTGTGCTAGTTTGCATAGCAACAATTTTTATTAAAAAAAATAATGAAAACCAAGAAAAATAAGGTTTTACCTGAATTAAGGAATTTAAAAAGGATTTAAATTCCTTAAAAATTAGAATAAATTATATATCTTCTTAGCCATTTCATTCTCAAGTATAGGTAATACTTCTTCAAGCTTAATATTTCTTTGTTTTGCTTTTGCATTAATTATTGTTGAGTTTTCAATGAAATCACTTTCGTAATTTTGAGATTTTGAATTGTTTTGTAATTTTAAAGATGAATTTGAATTTTTTATATCATAATTATTGTTTTGATTAATTAAGGAATTTAAAAAGGATTTAAATTCCTTAAAAATTAGAATAAATTATATATCTTCTTAGCCATTTCATTCTCAAGTATAGGTAATACTTCTTCAAGCTTAATATTTCTTTGTTTTGCTTTTGCATTAATTATTGTTGAGTTTTCAATGAAATCACTTTCGTAATTTTGAGATTTTGAATTGTTTTGTAATTTTAAAGATGAATTTGAATTTTTTATATCATAATTATTGTTTTGATTGATGACCTTATTTGCACTTCTTTGCTTAATATTAACATCAGCTTTTAATTCTATTGTATATTCTTCGCCGGTAATATTATTTATAATAGAACTTGCAAAACTTTTATTATTAGCAAAAGCAGCAAATGCTGGATTAATTGATTTTAAAGCATCTTGCTTTAATTCTTCTTCGCTTTTTTTAGAGCATTCAACAATATTAGTGCTTACAATAAAAGTAGCATTAGTAGGTTCATTTAATATTGTATAGCCTTTATTTTTTAATCCTTCAATCAGTTTTGATTCAATATTTACATTACAATCACTAGTATTTTTTGCAAATACAAATATACTTTTTTTGCTTTTAGCAACTGGTTCAATAAAAATACTATTATTTAATTTAGTATCAAGCTCTAAAGAATTACTAGCACAAGCACCAAACATCAAACCAACACCAACAATACTTAAAATTGTCTTTTTCATAAAAGTTCTCCTAAAATAAATTAAACTTTTATTATATGGGGGGGGGTTCTTAATATAAGCTTAAAATTTATTTTAATAAATAGTTTTTTAAAGATATGATTAAATTAGATTTATAAAATGAAGTTAATAAAATAATTTAGGAATTTAAATAATAAAAAGCTCCAAAATTGGAGCTTTTAAAAGTGGTATTACATCATACCAGGCATTCCGCCCATACCACCCATACCGCCACCCATTGGCATTTCAGGTTTATCTTCTTTAATATCGCTTATTGTAGCTTCTGTTGTAAGTAGCATTGAAGCAACGCTTACAGCATTTTGTAATGCTACACGCTCAACTTTAACAGGGTCAATTATTCCTGCTTCATACATATCTACATATTCGCCACTTGCAGCATCAAATCCTTTGTTTTCATCTTTGCAAGTTTCAATTGTATTTACGATAACTCCTGCATCAAATCCTGCATTTTCTGCAATTTGGCGAATTGGAGCTTTGATTGCACGGCGAACGATATTTGCACCGATTAACTCATCGCCTTCAAGATTTAGATTAATTCTATTTGTAGCGTGAATTAGTGCAGCACCACCACCAATTACTATACCTTCTTCAACAGCAGCTTTAGTTGCACTTAGTGCATCATCAACTCTGTCTTTTTTCTCTTTCATTTCAGTTTCAGTTGCAGCACCAACTTTAATAACAGCAACACCACCACTTAATTTTGCTAAACGCTCTTGTAATTTTTCTCTATCATAATCGCTTGTAGTTTCAGCAATTTGAGCTTTGATTTGATTAATTCTTGCATTAATTGCGTCTTTGCTACCTGCACCATTTACTATTGTAGTATTGTCTTTATCAATTACGATTGAACTAGCACTTCCTAAATCAGCTGCGTTTGCACTTTCAAGTGTTCTTCCCATTTCTTCGCAAATTACCGTTCCACCTGTTAAGATTGCAATATCTTCAAGCATTGCTTTTCTTCTATCGCCAAAACCAGGAGCTTTAACTGCAGCTATATTTAAAATTCCTCTTAATTTATTTACAACTAAAGTTGCTAATGCTTCGCCTTCAATATCTTCAGCAATGATTAAAAGTGGGCGACCATTTTTTTGTGCAGTTTCAAGCACAGGTAAAATGTCTTTTAGATTTGTGATTTTTTTATCATAAAGTAAAATTAATGGATTGCTTAATTCACAATTCATTTTATCAGTATTTGTGATAAAGTATGGACTTAGATAACCTCTATCAAATTGCATACCTTCAACAACGCTTAATTCATCATTGATTGATTTTGCTTCTTCAACTGTGATAACGCCATCTTTGCCTACTTTTTCCATAGCATCTGCGATTAATTGTCCGATTTTTTCATCGCTATTTGCTGAAATTGTAGCAACTTGTGCGATTTGCTTTCTATTTCCTGCAACTGGTTTTGCTAAAGCTTTTAGTTCAGCTATAATTGCTTCGCAAGCTTTATCCATACCACGCTTAACTTCAATTGGATTTGCACCAGCTGTTATATTTCTTAAACCTTCTTTAAAAATTGCGTGAGCTAAAACGGTTGCAGTTGTAGTTCCATCTCCTGCTTGATCAGCAGTTTTACTTGCAACTTCTCTTACTAAACTAGCACCCATATTTTCTAAAGTGTCTTTTAATTCAACTTCTTTTGCAACGCTAACACCATCTTTTGTAATAGTTGGAGCACCAAAACTTTTTTGAATTAATACATTTCTGCCACGAGGCCCCATTGTAACTTTTACAGCGTCACTTAATTTTTTAACGCCTTCATATAATTTATTTCTAGCTTCGTCTGAATAAAAAATTTCTTTTGCCATCTAAATCTCCTTATAAAATTCCTAAAATATCTTCAAAACTTAAAATTAAATATGTTTCATTATCAATTTTTAATTCGCTACCTGCGTATTTACCAAATACTACTTTATCGCCGATTTTAATATCGCTAATTTCTTTAGCAACTGCTACAACTTCGCCTTGTTGTGGTTTTTCTTTAGCATTGTCAGGTATAATAATTCCTGAAGCTGTTGTTTTTGTTTCATTTGCGCATTTGATTAATACACGCTTATTTAGTGGAGTAAAATTCATTTTTTCTTCCTTTCTTGTGGTTTATCACTCTAATTCTTTGAGTGCTAAATTATAATTAAAATAAGTTAATCAAATCACTAAATGATAAAAAATAACTAAAGAAACTTTAGTGAAAATAGCTCAAGTTTATTTATGAAAAAAACGAAAGGTTGTATTATGAAAAAAGTTATTTATTCGCTCCTTGCTTTGATTTTAATAATTGTTATAGGGGCTTATTGTGTGTTATTTACAAGTTTTGGAAATAATTTCGTAAAAAATATAGCAGAGAAAAAAATCAATGAAAATTCAAACATAGCAGTTAAAATTGAAGAATTTGAATTGAGATTTTCAACTATTAATTTAAAAGTTTTAGTTAATGGAATGCTTGAAGCAGCAGTTAATGGAGATTTTTCACTATTATCTCGCAATCTTAATATAAATTATGAATTAAATGGAAAAAACTTAGAAACCCTAAAAATCACCGACCCTTTAAACATTAAAGGCAATATAAATGGTAGTTTTAATAATTTTAACATAGATGGAAAAGGTGTTATTTTTACTAGCCCACTTACACTCGATGCAAATATAAAAGATTATTTTCCAACCAAGTTAAATCTTAATGCTAATAATTTAGATATAGAAAAATTAAGCAAAATCGCAAATGTTGATTATGCAAGTGGATTTATCAACCTAAATGCAAATGTTGATGAATTTGATAAAGATAAACTTGACGCAAAAGCATTAATTAATATTTATTCAGAACTTAAGCTAAAACCAAGTATCACAAAAGAATTTGGAATTGACATTTCAAGATTTGGTAAGGTTATAATTGATTCTAAAAATACTTATAAAGCTAATGAAATTACTCCAAATATCAATGTAAAATCAAATATTTTAAATATTACAAGTGATTTTAAACCTATAAATCTTAATAAATTAGAAGTTCAAGGGCAATTAGTTACAAGCCTTACTGAATTAGCTTTCATAAATCCTAATTTAAATTCTGATTTGAAAATCACTTCGCAAATTGATTTTAAAAATAAACTAGCAAATATAAATTCTATAGTTGGTGGTAAAAATATAAATGCAAAAGATTTAAAAATCACTCACGATTTATCTAATAGCAAAACTGCAATTAATACTGATTTAAGAGCTAACGCAGGACTTTTAAAACTTAGTGGCGATGAGATAATAAATCTTAAAGCTAGTGCTAATTTAGATAAAAATGGTTTAGAAAATGCGAATGTAAATGGTTTATTATTAGGTGCAAAATCAGATATAAAAATGGGTAGAAATGATTTAGTAGCTAATATTGAAGGTCTAAAATCTCTAGCTTTATTAGGCTTATTAAATCAAGATAAAATGTTAGATGCAAATATTAATATAAACGCAAAATTAAGCGATTTAAAAAACCTAATAGGCTCGGCAAATCTTAATATAAACGGAAAAACAATCCCAAGTTATTTCAAAAAAGAATATGATTTAGAGATTAATTCAAAAGTATTAGCAAACGCTGATATTAAGCTAAATGGTGCTGATAATATCAGTTTTGACGCTAAATTAAATACTGATTTAGTAGATAGTTTTAATGCAAATGGTAATTACAAAAAAGGCGTAGCAAACGCAAATTATGATGCGAGTGCAAATCTAGCTAATTTTAATGCTTTACTTAATAAAAATATGAGCGGAAATGTAAAAGTTGATGGGAATTTAACTTTTGATAAGATATTAAATCTTACTTTAAACTCAAAAGAATTCTTTGGCGGTTCATTAGCTGCTAAGCTAAATGGGGATAAATTTAACGCTAATTTAACTAGCGTAGCTTTAGATAATCTTGCAAAATCTTTTGATTTAATTGATATTTATAAGGCAAATATCAATGGGAATTTAGATTATGATTTAAAAAATGCTAATGGAAAATTAGTTGCAAATCTTGGAAAAGGACATTTAAAATATCACAAAACTATAAAATTAATTAATACGATTTTAAATACTGATATTACCCAAGTTATTTTTGATAAAGGCGATGTATTAGTAAATATTAATAAAAATCTAATTGATTATAATGCAAAAATTAGTGCAACAAGTGCAAAAATTGAAGTAAATAATGGAACATATAATACTCTTACAAAAAGTATCAATGCACCTGCTCTTGTAGCATTTAATAATAATGAAATTAAAGGAACATTTTCAGGTGTAAATGATGATGTTAAATTCATTCCTGATGCAAAAAATACTATAGAAAATGCTGTAAAAGTATTAGATAAAATAACAGGCAAAAATAATGGTGAAAAAATAAATGAAACATTAAAACCTGCTGAAAATCTTATTAAAGGATTATTTGGAGGTAAAAAATGATTGCAAGATATTCAAACCCTGAAATGTCAAGTATTTGGAGTGAAGAAGCTAAATTTAATGCTTGGCTAGAAGTTGAGCTTGCAACTTGCAAGGCGTTTAATAAAATAGGTGTAATTCCTAATGAAGATTTAGAAAAACTATATAAAAATGCTAAGTTTGATATAGCAAAAATAAAAGAAATAGAAGAGCAAACCAAACACGATGTAATAGCATTTACAAGAGCATTATCACTTAATTTAGGCGATGAGAGAAAATGGGTTCATTATGGACTAACAAGCACTGATGTAGTAGATACTGCACAAGCAATTCAACTAAAAAAAGCAAATGAAATAATAAAAGCTAATTTAGAAAATCTTTTAGATATTTTAAAAGAAAAAGCAAATCTTTATAAATATACTCCACAAATAGGAAGAACTCACGGAGTTCATGCAGAGCTTACTACCACTGGGCTAAAGTTTGCTTATTTTTACGAAGAAATCAAAAGAAATTATGAGCGTTTTATAAACGCTAGTGAAGAGATTAGAGTAGGAAAAATTAGCGGTGCGGTAGGCACTTATGCAAATGTTCCACTAGAAGTAGAGCTTGATATTTGTAAAGAGCTTGGATTAAATGTAGCAAATATCAGCACTCAAGTTTTACCTAGAGATTTGCACGCAAATTACATAAGCGTGTGTGCGTTGATTGCAAGTGCACTAGAAAGATTTGCTACAGAGATTAGACACCTTGCAAAAACTGAATGCGTAGAAATGCTTGAATATTTTAGTGAAAATCAAAAAGGTAGCTCTGCAATGCCACATAAGAAAAATCCAATAGGAAGTGAGAATATTTGTGGTCTTAGCCGTGTGATTAGGGGGTATTTAATAACTGCTTATGAAAACATAAATCTATGGCACGAGCGTGATATTAGCCACTCAAGTGCAGAGCGAATTATGCTTCCTGATGTAACGATTTTGCTTGATTATATGCTAAAAAGATTTAGTTCTATTGTAAAAAATCTTATGATTTATCCTGAAAATATGAAAAGTAATTTAGATAAATCTTATGGATTAATCTTCTCTCAACAAGTGCTTTTAGCCCTTATTCAAAAGGGTTTAAGTCGTGAGATGGCGTATGATTTAGTGCAAGGACTAACTAAAAAGGCTTGGAGCGAAAAGCTTCAGTTTAAAGAATTATTAAAAAATAGCAAAGAAATTTGCGAAATCTTAAGCACCGAAGAGATTGAAAATGCTTTTTTAGTTGATTATCATCTTAAAAATATTGATAAGATTTATGAGCGTTTGGGATTGTAAAAAATAATAGGAATTTCAATTCCTATTATTTATCTCATTTTAAAACCAATTTTTTAGCTTTATTTGTTTATTTAATAGCTTTTAATAATTCTTTATATATATTCTTCTAAATATAATTTATGAATTATTATTTTTCATTCCTATCTCTTACTTGCTTCATTTAATAAAAAGCTTAACTATGCTTACACTTAAAATATATTCATTACTTTTATCATCATAAAAATACAAAAATTTAAAAAATATATATTTTGCTTAATCATTTAAATGATATTATATAAAAAATATATTTGTATTAAGGATATGATATGAAAGTAGAAGAAATAAAAACATTTTGTAAAGAAAACAATCTAACCTACAAAGAATTAGCAGAAAAAATTGGAATGAGTGAAGGGAGTTTAAGAATTGCAATTGCTACAAATAGAATAAGCACAAGAACCATAGCTGCTATGAATTTGCTAAAAAAAGTTTATAAACTAGAAAATGAATTAAAAGATTTCAGAAAATTAAAAGAAATCCTATCAAACTAACAATATTAAAAAACTTTTACAAATAATCTTAGAATTTAAATTCCACTAAAAGATTAAACCAGCATTTAGCTGGTTTAAATTAGATTTTAAATTTACCCAATTCTTCATCAAGTTTAATAGTCATCTTAGATAAATGCTCACTTGCTCCTGCTACTTCTTCTACGCTTCTAGCATTTGAATTAGCGATTTTGTTAATTTGCTCAATTTGAGTTATAACACTACGAATAGTCTTAGCTATATCTTTATATTCATTTACGCTATTTTTATTAGCACTAATGCTTGTTTGAACGATTAAAGAGTTTTCATTAACCACTTCTTCTAATTGAACACTAGATTTTGAAATATTTGAAATATCTTGAGCGTTCTTTTCCATTTCTCCACACGCATCATTTACTGATTGAACTACCACACCTATTGTTGTATTTATTTCTGCAAGGCTTTTTTGCGTTCTTTCAGCTAATTTTCTAACCTCATCAGCAACCACAGCAAATCCACGACCATGCTCACCCGCACGAGCTGCTTCAATAGCTGCATTTAATGCTAATAAATTAGTTTGGTCTGCTATATCGTTTATAACATTTAAGATATTTTTAACTTCTTCTGTGTGTTGGCTAGTTTGATTTAATTTATTTGATAATTCAGTAGTTTGTAAAGATTGATTTTCTAATACTGAAACAAGTTTTAATATTTGATTTTTAATAATATCTAAATTATCACTAGCTGTTTCAAGTTGTTTTGAACTCTCTTCGGCGTGTTCAACGGTAGCATCTATATCTTTTAATATAGCTTCTCCTGCCTTAGTAGCACAACCTATTATTGTAGTTTCTTCTTCTACTTGTTTACCTACTGCTAGTGAAGTTGAGCTTAATTCTTGAGCTACACTTGCATTTTCTGTTGAAGTTGATTTTGAATTAGCGATTAAAGTTTGGATTTTTTGTATAAAAGTATTTACATGCTTTCCTATTTGAGCTATTTCATCATTACCATTAATCGCAACTCTTTTTGTTAAATCACCTTCACCTACTGCTAAATCTTTCATCATTAAGCCTAGTCTATCAAATGGTCTAAACAAATAAACTAAAACCAATATAACAATACCAATAGTAACCACAATAGCTAAAACACTTGCGATTATTAGCGTTTTAAACTGATTGCTAACATCTTTAAATGCTATTTCTTTATTTATCGCAGCAGCAACTTTCCAGCCAGTTTCAGGAATAGTGCTAAAATCCATAATTTGATTTACTCCATTTAATTCAAATTCTAATTTTCCACTATTTTTTGAATACATTTCATCAAGCATTGGTTTTAAATCAGGAAATACTTCTACTAATTTTTTACCTATTAATTGTTGGTCAGGATAACCAATAATCATTCCATAATTATCTAAAACATATAAAGCTCCACCTTCAATTCCAGCATTTTTAGAAAAATCAGAAACTTTATCTAAAGTAACATCAGCACCTAAAGCACCTTTAAAATTAGAATTTGTATCATAAGTTGGAGAAACTACTGACATAACTAATTTTTTAGTTTGAGCGTCTTCATAAACATCGGTTACAAAAGTTTTATTTAATTGTTTTGCTTGTTTATACCAACCTCTTTGAGTTGCATCAAAAGGTGCTTTCCAGCCTGTGCCATCATACATAGAGCCATCTTCAAACGCTAAAAATACCATAGGAGAATTTAAAACCCTAGTTTCATTTTCTAAGTAAGGCACAAAAGCTTCTTTAGAATTTGAATCAAACTTAGATAAAGTTTTAGCAGTCTCTTTAATGCTTTGCTCTGTTATGCTAATGAAATTTTGAATGTAATTTAAATTCTTATCTACAATATCATCTAAATAGCGTTCAATATTAGCAGATATAGTTTTGCTACTAGTGCTATAACTAATGTAGGTTAGAGCCGAGTATCCAACGACTAATAACACAATTAATGTTAAATAAATTTTATTTTTAAAACTCATTTTTTTCCTTTTTTTATTAAAAATTCGGCGAGATACTAACACAAAAAATATAATAAAAATATAATTAATTGATAAATATAATTAAAATATTTATAGGTATTTGAGTAGTTTTTACACAAAAACTAGATAATTTTTCTCCTAATTACTATTTGTAACACTTCTTTAAGTCTTAATAGCTAAGATTTTTAAATCTTTTCAAAAAGGAATTAAATTGCAAGAATTATTAAAAAATTTATGGAATGATGAATTAGGAAATCTTGATTTTAACTATGAAGAAAATATTTTTAATCCCGAACTTGCCGCATTAATTTTATGTGCTAATGAATTAAATTATAAAGAATTATTAAATCTAAAAACATACAAACAATACCTAAATACTGATAGTTTTTTTGAGCTTAAAATGAAGCAAATTGCTGTTTTAAATTCTATTCACAATAATCTTTTAAATCCACTTGAAATAATCTTTTATCTTGAAAAATTAAAATTATTAAAAATAAAAGAAAATATCTTCACTTATCTTCAAAATACAAAAATAAATTCATCAAAAGAATTTAATAATAATTTTAAAAAAAGCCAAGATAAACTTGAAAATATTTATAAAAATTTACAACAAATTCTAAGCAATGAGCTTAAAGATAAGCTTGATGAGTTTTATACTCAATTAATTAGCAAAGATTATAAAATAGCTTTTAGCGGGATATTTAACGCAGGAAAAAGTAGCCTAATAAATGCTTTATTAAATCAAGATTTTTTAGGTGTATCAAATGCACCTGAAACAGCAAATCTTAGTGTAATTAGCTATGATGAAAATGAAAAAATAAAAGTAAATTTTTATAATGAAGCAGAATTTAATGCCTTAAAAACTCAAGCTAGTTTGAATGAAGAATTAAATAAAATCTTTAATATTGATTTTGTTGAGCATAAAAGCGTTGAAGTAAAAATAAACGAATTATACGATTATACAAGTGCAAATTCTAGCATAAGTATTTTTGTAAAAGATATTGAAATCCATCTAAACAACGAGTATTTAAAAAATAAAATAAATATAATAGATACTCCTGGTCTTGATGATGTAGTAATTAGTAGAGAACAAAAAAGCTTAGAGTTTTTAAAAACTGCTAATTGTGTTTTATACCTTATGACTTGCACTCAAGCACTTAGCATTAAAGATTTAGAATTTTTAACAAGTTTTGCTAAAAATAATCCTAATTCAAAGCTAGTTTTAGTGCTTACAAAAAGTGATTTAATAAGTATTGATGAGCAAATTAAATTAAAAGAATATGTCAAAAATCGCTTTAACAATGAGCTTAAAAACCTAGATATTACACCTAATTATGAGCTATTTTGCGTAAGTGCTAGTGAATTTAAAAAAGACAATTCAAAAGGTGAAATAAATGCTTTAAAAGCCTATTTAAATGATGTTTGCTTTAATTCTACTAGCTCACAAGAATTTATAAATAGCATTAGCGAAAAATTTAAAAATCTAATTGATTTAGAAATTACGCTTTTAACCAATATAAACAATTCTTTAAAGCTAGATAAAAACGAATATATGAAAAATATAGAAAATCTACAAAACGAAAATGCCAAAAAGCTAGCCTTAAAACAAGAACTTGAAATATTGCTAAATGAATACTTAAATAAAGACTACAAAATCCAAGCACACGAATTAAGCTTTTTAGCAAAAAATCAAGCTGCTAGGATTTTTGATGAATTAAATTATGACAAAAATTACTCAAACGAAAAGGTAAGAAATGTAATTTTTCAAGGTTTTAAAGATTTATTAAATGGGCTTAACTCAAGTATGAGTAATAAATTCTTAAACGATTTTAATGAAATTAAAGCAAAGCTAAATATTACTAAAGATTGTGAAATTATTTTTGATAAAAATAAATTACAAGAAATATTTGAAGAATTTGAAAAAATCATAAATAAACTTGATTTGCTAAGTGATAAAAGTGAAAATGCAATCAATAATAAATTAAATGCGATTTATTTAAATATCAATCTTAATTTTTTTAATTTTAGCGAACAAAAAAAATTAGCTAATGAGTTTTTGAAAAATGAATTTTTTAGTATTTATCACATTGAAAAAATCAATATAAATGAATTTAACGATGAAAATCTATTGAGCTTAAATACACAAAAAATAGAAAAATTATTAGAAATAAAAGAGAATTTAAAATGATAAAAAGTGTCTTAAAAGAATATAATGAAAAATATAATATAAGTTATGAAAAAGGCTTTTTAGGAGATTTAAAAACCTTAAAAAACACTCTAAAAAATCCTAATTTAATGCTTAGTAATAAACTAATTAATAATATTGATAATTTATGTAAGCATTATAATCTACCATTGCAAGTTGGTGTGATAGGACAATTTAGTTCAGGTAAAAGCTCACTTTTAAATCTGCTTTTTAAAAAAGATATTTTAGCTACAGGAGCAAGACCTGTTAGCGTTGTTGCTACTTATATTAATTATGGTTTAAATGATTTAGTTTTAGCAGAATTTGAAAACGGCTTAAGCGAACTTACAAACAATATTGTAAATGACCAAAATGAAGAACTAAATGGGCTTAAAAGTATTAATATTTTTACAAATAACGAGCTTTTAAAAGATATTACATTAATTGATACTCCAGGACTAAATGCAAATACTACTGATGAAGAATTTTCTAAAAATTTATTTAATTCTTTTGATGCTTTAATTTGGCTAAGTTTAGCTGAAAGTGCTGGTAAAGCTAGTGAAGAAAAGGCTATTAAAGAATTAAAACCAAATATAAAAAAGATTTGTCTAATTAATCAAAAAGATAAATTAAACGAAGCCGAGCAATTAAGATTAAAGAATTATTTAAATGAAGTTTTTGCTAAGTATTTTGAAAAAATTGAGCTAATTTCTTGCAAACAAGCAAGTGAAAATAATCCTGATTCAAATATTTCGGCCTTTTATGATTTTTTAAAAAATCTAAATAAAACAAGCATTAAAGAAGATAATATAAAAGCTTCTTTAAAAACATTAAATAATGAGCTTTTAGGAATTATTAGCGAGATTAAACTAAGCCTTGAAGAATTAGAGTGTAAAATTAAAAATTATTTAGAAATACTTGCAAAAAATGAATTTGATTATAGTGGCTTTAATGATGAGATTTTAAATGCTTTAAAGAGTATAGCAAGGACGATTGCTAATGAATTTATGACTAATTTTAAGGTAAAAAATGCTTATTTTTATACCCAAAATGATGGGGTATTTCATAAAAATTGCTTTAATAAAAACGAATATTCATACAAAACTTTAAATCCTGATGATACATTTTTAAGTATTTTTTACAACAAAGATACGATTAATAAGCAATTTTTAAAAATTAGAAAAGAAATAAACGAGCAATTTTTAAACCTTTTAGATAATTTTCACAAGCCTTTAAAAGAATTTAAAAATGCTTTAAATATTGCTAAAACAAAAGAATTAGATAAAAACTACAATGACCTTGTAAATGCTGATTTTTACGCAATAGCAGATGATTTTTATAAAGCATTAGATGAGCTTATTATAAATGATTATGAAAAGGCTTTAAATAATTATGAGCTTAAATTAAATAAGCTTTTTGAAAAAATAAATATAAAAGCATTAAATAATTACGAAAACGCAGCTAAATTAAGCCTATCATTTTTTTATGAAAAAATTAATGCAAGTCGTGAATTTTATGAGCTAGATAGCAAACAATTTAAGCTTTATTTGCCTAGTGAAAATGAAATTTATCAAAGATTGCTTACTGATTGTAGTTTTTTTGAATTTGAAGAACTATTGATAAATAAAAAAGAAATCATAAAATTAAAAAATGAATATCTAAACGAGTTAAATACAATACTGCTAAAACATACAAAAAGCCTAGATAATAGGCAAATTAAATTAAATAATATTAAAGATATTATTTCAAATTCTTTTTTAACTTTTGACATATAAAAGACCTTTTAAGTATAAATATTTAATATTTATACTTAAATTTTCAATGTATTATTTTATATATTTATGACTATAAAAGATAAAAAATACTAATATTTAGGCTAAATGCTTAATTATTAAAATTATTTTAATTAAAAAAACTAATTAAATAACCTAAAAAATTTACCTTTATTTTTCTTTTTAATGTAATATAAATGTAATAAATATAGTAGGTGGTAAAATGAAAGATTACATTAGAGCTATTGAAATATTAAAAGAACTTGAAACACTACTTGAAAATGATAGTGTATTTTTGCAGAGTGAAGAAGATAGAATTAATGATGAAAAATTTATCAAAAAAGTAGCCAAAGATTTCCCAAATACTCCTTACGAACAAATAAAACAAGAAATAATCACACTATTAACCACACAATGCAACGAGCAATATATTATGTATCATAATAAAAGATATTTATTACTAACTCCAAGTTTAAATGTAATAACATATATTTTTGGATGTGTAAATAAAGATAAAATTCAAAATCCTAAACATATTGATTTTGAAAATGATGAAACTACTAATTATTTAAATATTTGCATAGATATTGCTAGGAAATGTAGTGAAGAAATAAAATATAGAAATGATAAATTAAGAAGTTTATTAGGAGAATTAGGTCAAATCTAACTCCCCTAAAAATTATTATTTTCCTTGAACTGCTTTATCGTAAGTATCTTTAACTAATTTATGTGCTGCAGAAGTATTTACATATTTTAAAATATCAGAATCTACGTTATGATTAGCTCCATTTATCTTAAAATTGCCTTTTAATATAGCTCCAACTTTATCAGCCTTCACTGCAAAATTATAATCATTATTGCTATCGCCTACTGTTAGTGTATAACCTGAATTTACATCTCTAATACTATTTATATTAAATTTTTGAGAATGTTTAACATCTTGAACCCTACCATCAACTCTTTTAACATAGGTAGCATCTCCGATATTTTTATCAAAAGTTACTCTAAAAATATTTCCATACCCACCATCATATACTACATAACTATCTACTTCTTGCTTAGCGGGATTTAATTTAATTGAGCTTCCACTACCTGCATAAAAATATTCCTTATCTTCATCAGCACCTAAATATTTACTTTTATAAGTATCTTTATATTTATCAAATTCATTAGAAAAGTATTGAAATCTATTTTGCGGGTCTAATTGAGTATCCATCAAACTAGAAATTACACTTCCAAAATTAATTTCTGCTTTATTTTTATCTGCTTTTAAAGCAAAATCTTGATTTTTAATGCCATTAGAAGCATTTGCTTGTATATTATAAGTAGATGAGCCGTTAATAGGTGATATGGTTTTGTTATATACATCATAAGTTTGCTTATCATAAGAACTTCCTGAACTCTTTGCGTTTTCGTAATATATTTGATTTGCATATTTAAAATCAGCATAAAGTTTTTTAGCTTCATATGCATCTGCATAATAATAAGCAATAGATGAATTTTTAAGATTTAACTGCATTGCAGCTTTATTTGAACCATAATAAAATACCTTATTTAAATCTGATACATTGAAATAATCCTTATTTTTTTCAAATAATGTATTTGTAAAATTACCCCACTCTTTATCTATAGCATTATAATTAGAATTTGTGCTTGTGTCTTTTAACATAGAAAAACTATCATCTAAAATATTTGCTTCTAATTTTTCTTTATTAGCAGTATAACTTACTTTTCCATCATTAGCACTAAATTTTAAATCGCTATATCCATCTAAACCACTAATTGTAGTATCTGTTAAACTATATGAAAAATCTTCAACACTATTAGCATCATTTGTAGTTTTTAATATGTTTAGCTGATTATTTGTAACGCTAATTTTTTTAAAATCTGTAATATTATTACCGCTTTTAGTATTACTAAGGATATTTAAACTACCTTTTTTCACATTAAGCTCTGCAGCGTCTTGTCTAACATCGCCACTTCTTAGGCTAGTATTTGATGAATAATAATAGTTTTTATTGTCTGCATTTGAAAAATATTTATTATAAACAGGCTCACTAGGAACTATTGGCATATCTGGTTTATTTGTGTCATTATTATTATTTTCTTCATCTTCTTTATTATTATCAGAATTTTCATCATCTTCTTTTTCTAATAAAGCCACTACTTTATTATTAATTTCTTCTTTAATTTCAATTTGCTCACTAGTTTGTAAAGTATTTTTAGAATTTGAATTAGTGTTTTCAGCTTTAATATCACTACTTAAAGTAATACTTGTTACTTTATTAGTATTTGTAGTGCTTTGTTTATCTTCTTGTTTTT
>NZ_JAHCZD010000079.1:0-402 GCF_018501175.1 Campylobacter sp. 2018MI10
CACGATGGGTTTTGGCCTACCGGCTGCGCTGGGCGTTAAAATGGCCCTGCCGAAAGAAATGGTGGTCTGCGTGACCGGCGATGGCAGCATACAGATGAACATTCAGGGGCTGTCGACAGCCTTACAGTATGAACTGCCGGTACTGGTTCTGAACCTGAACAACCGTTATCTGGGGATGGTGAAACAGTGGCAGGATATGATCTATTCTGGTCGCCATTCTCAGTCTTATATGCAGTCGTTACCGGATTTTGTGCGCCTGGCGGAAGCATATGGCCATGTCGGGCTGCAGATTAACCGTCCGGATGAGCTGGAAAGTAAACTCAGCGAAGCCCTTGAGCATGTGCGTAATAACCGACTGGTGTTCGTCGATGTCACCGTTGATGGCAGCGAGCATGTCTATCC
>NZ_JAHCZD010000080.1:0-464 GCF_018501175.1 Campylobacter sp. 2018MI10
CACTATAACTTCCTATAGCTGCTCCTAAGGCTGTGAAAAAAACACCCCAAGCAAGATGAGGTAGAGTGGTGGATTTAAAATAAGTTAAAGTAGCCGTAAAAGAACCAAAGACGCTTTGGAGTTTGTTTGTTGCTAAGGATAAATGCGCAGGAATTCCACAGGCTATGAGTGCTGGTAGAGTAATAAGTCCTCCTCCACCTACAATAGAATCTATAAAACCAGCAAAAAGAGCTACAAAAAAAAGTATGAAATAATAAATCGTATTTAAGTGCTCAAAACCCATTCTTCACTCCTTAAATTTGTCAATTTCCTTACTTTGCCCTAAACGATAGAGTGCAAAGTCATATTTTATGGGATCATTTGCATCTAATTTTTTTAAATTTTGTGTGAGTTCTAAATCACTTTTATAATCATATATTTTACGCTTTAGAAGTCCTAAAGTCAAGGAAATTTTATGTGCATGT
>NZ_JAHCZD010000081.1:0-458 GCF_018501175.1 Campylobacter sp. 2018MI10
GTTACTTTAACAACCAGGAGGTTGGCTTAGAAGCAGCCATCCTTTAAAGAAAGCGTAATAGCTCACTGGTCTAGTGATTTTGCGCGGAAAATATAACGGGGCTAAAATAAGTACCGAAGCTGTAGACTTGCACTTAACTCTAGTTATTTAGCTAAGAGCTTTTATTTAAAGTTATATTTCTTTAAAATAGCATAAGCTAAAATAAGCAAGAAGTAATTAGAGTTAAGTGCAAGTGGTAGGAGAGCGTTCTATAGGCGTTGAAGATGTACCGGTAAGGAGCGTTGGAGCGTATAGAAGTGAGCATGCAGGCATGAGTAGCGATAATTAATGTGAGAATCATTAACGCCGTAAACCCAAGGTTTCCTACGCGATGCTCGTCATCGTAGGGTTAGTCGGGTCCTAAGCAAAGTCCGAAAGGGGTATGCGATGGAAAATTGGTTAATATTCCAATACCAACA
>NZ_JAHCZD010000082.1:0-458 GCF_018501175.1 Campylobacter sp. 2018MI10
GGCCCGCGAGGTCCGTGATACTTCCCTTAAGGTTCCTCACGGCGAGGAAGGCACTGTCATCGGGGTGCGCATCTTCGACACCGAGAACGGTGACGAGTTGGCGCCGGGCGTTAATCAGATGGTTCGCGTCTACGTCGCCCAGAAGCGCAAGATTTCCATCGGTGACAAGCTGGCTGGACGCCACGGTAACAAGGGCGTCATCTCGAAGATTCTACCTGTCGAGGACATGCCGTTCTTGCCGGACGGCACCCCTGTCGACATCATCCTCACCCCGTTGGGTGTACCCTCCCGAATGAACGTCGGGCAGGTTCTTGAGATGCACCTGGGCTGGATCGCTCACTCCGGCTGGGATATCACCCAGGCCGAGGGCGATTGGGCTGAGCGTCTGCGCGAGGTTGGCCTCATTGATATTCCTGAGGAATCCCGTCTGGCCACCCCGGTATTCGACGGTGCCACCG
>NZ_JAHCZD010000083.1:0-458 GCF_018501175.1 Campylobacter sp. 2018MI10
CGCTTAAGATCCATGACTTCAAGATCAAAATGTCCAAAAAAGCGTCTAAGCTCTCTATTTTTACCTTCATTTATAACCACTCTAAGCTTAGTATAGCCTCCACTTGATCCAAAAATTTCAAAGTCTATAAAAGGAGCAAAACTCATAGAGGTAATTTTAGTTTTTGCATGTGCGCCTTTTTTTTCATTTTTAATCTCAAGTCCATTTTGCATGGCTTCGATGACTTGTTTGCTCACCGTGCCTTTAACTTTAAGGTAGTATTCTCTTTCTAAATCGCTATGCATTAAAGCATCGGCAATCACAGGAGAATCTGTAAGCAAAAGTAAGCCTTCACTTGCATAATCCAGCCTACCTACGCTAAGCCAAGTGCTAAATTGTCTTGGCAAGGTATCATATATAGTTTTTCTTCCACGATCGTCTTTTTTACTGACAATTTCACCTTTTTGTTTATGGTAGAT
>NZ_JAHCZD010000084.1:0-456 GCF_018501175.1 Campylobacter sp. 2018MI10
TTATGATGAGCTGGGAAAATGAAGTTCATTGGCATTTATATGGGCGTTTTGATTTAGCGGGTGGACTTGATGGCAAGCCTATAAAACTTATAGAATTTAATGCTGATACCCCTACTGCTCTTTTTGATAGTGCGAATTTACAATGTGCACTTTTAACACAAAATGGAATGGATGAAAGCGCACAATTTAATAGCATTTATGAAAGTTTGATGGATAATTTTAAAAGACTTATTACCCTTGATGAAAGTGTTGAAGGGTTTGAAGAGCATTATCAAGGATGGAAAATTCTTTTTTCAAGTGTTGCAGGAAGTAAAGAAGAAGAAATCACTACAAAATTGCTTGCACATATAGCCAATGAAGCAGGTTTTCAAACTAATTTTTCCTTTGTGGATGAGGTGGAATTTAGCGAAGAGGGTGTTTTTAAAGAGGGCGAAAATTATGAGTATTGGTTTAAGC
>NZ_JAHCZD010000085.1:0-451 GCF_018501175.1 Campylobacter sp. 2018MI10
ATCAGTTGGTTTTGAATAAGTAGTGCTTGTTATAGTTTTGCCATTACTAATAGTATCTTTAGCATACGCTAAAGAATTTATAGCAGTGCTTGGAATAGTATCAGCAAGAGCTAAATTACCCCCCCCCGCTAATATAAAAGTTATTAAAGATAATTTTATAGTTCTATTCATTTTCTCCCCTAAAAAATAAATGAAAAATGCTTTATTATAGTTAAAAATCAATATATAAAGGTTAATCAATTGCTAACAAAATGGGGGGGGGTAATTATAAAAATTAATATTTTTATAAATTTTTAACAATCTAATCAAAAGAATTTTAATATAAAAAATATTAAAAACTTTTAGATTTAAGGTAAAAAATAATAAGCTTTAAAAAACAATCTCTAAGTAAAAAGACAAAAACTCATAAAAACAATAAAGCTAAAAAGTTTTACTTTCTAGCTTTAGATAA
>NZ_JAHCZD010000086.1:0-451 GCF_018501175.1 Campylobacter sp. 2018MI10
TGCTAGGGCTTATGGCATAGTAGTTTTCAAATTCATAGGTTAAATGACTATCATCGCTTGAAATCATGATTTCATGTAGTTTTTCTCCTGCTCTTATGCCTATGATTTTATGGCTTAAATTAGGAGCTAGAGCATGGGCTAGATCGGTGATTTTCATCGAAGGAATTTTAGGGATAAAGATTTCTCCTCCATGCATTCTTTCAAAATTACTCAGTACAAATTTTACTCCATCTTCAAGGCTGATCCAAAAACGAGTCATTCTCGTATCGGTGATAGGAAGTTCTTTAGCCCCTTCGCTGATGAGTTTTTTAAAGAAAGGCACCACTGAACCTCTTGAACCTACAACATTGCCATATCTTGTAACACCAAAGCGTGTTTGCTTGTTACCTGCTATGTTGTTTGCAGCGACAAAAAGCTTATCGCTTGCAAGTTTGGTTGCACCGTATAAATT